>CANFIC010000101.1 GCA_947446685.1 Burkholderiales bacterium | reverse complement strand
ATTCGCCGGCTTGATGCTGGGTGACGGCCTGGCCATCGAGCCGCTGTCCTCGACCTTGCTGGCACCTTGCGATGGTGTCATTACCCATCTGGCCAGGACCGGTCATGCAATGACTTTGAAGGCCAGCAACGGGGCCGAGTTGCTGATCCATATCGGCATCGACACTGTCCAACTGGGCGGCGAGGGCTTCACGGCGCTGGTCCAGCAAGGCGACAAGGTCAGCGGCGGACAAGCCTTGATCGATGTCGACATCGACCTTGTGGCGCGCCTTGCGCCTTCGTTGCAGACGATGGTGGTGCTCGTCAATGAGGGCTTCGAGATCAGCGCCCGTGGCCGTGGCATGTTCAAGGCCGGCGACGCGGGTTTTATGACTTTGGTGATGCGCGCAGCGGCCGAGGCTGCCCCGGTGATCGAAGGACAAGCTTTACACGGCAAGGCCCTGGTGAGCCATGAAAGCGGCTTGCATGCGAGACCTTCAGCGCAGGTCCAGGCCGTAGCCAAGAGTTTCAGCGCCGAGATCACCGTTGAATTCAAGGGCCGCAGCGCCAACGCCAGGAGCGTGACCGCTTTGATGGGGCTGGGTGTTGTCAAGGGCGAGGAAGTCAGCGTCAGCGCAAAGGGCGTCGATGCCCCTGATGCTTTGCTTGCGGTCGTTCGGTCCTTGCAGTCCAAGGCCGGCTCTTCGCAGCCGGTCGTCTCTGCGGCAAGCATCAAGTCCGGGCTTGCAGTCGCGGCTGATGGTTTGCATGGCATCTGCGCTGCGCCTGGCATTGCGTTGGGCTTGGTGGTCCGGTTTGACCAGCGAATGGCGATCGTGCCGGAGCAGGGCGAGGGCGTGACGGTCGAATTGGCCCGCCTGACTGCGGCGCTGACGCAAGGCGCGTGCGACATTCATGCCTCCATCAGCGCAGCAGCCATGCGACAGGCCAGCCTCGAGGAGGAGATTTTCACCGCGCATCTGGCCCTGGCTGAAGATCCGGAGCTGATCGATGCGGCTAGGGTGGGGATCGAGAAGGGCCTGGGTGCAGGTTTTGCCTATCGCCAAGCGATAGGTGTGCAAGCCGCGGTACTGCTTGGCCTTGGCAATCCGCTGTTTTCCGAACGGGTCAATGATCTGCGCGATGTCGAGCGCCTGATGCTGGCAGCGATGGGTTATCCCGGTGCTGACAAACCGGAACTGGGCCTGGGGTCGATCCTGGTCGCCGACGAGCTATCGCCTTCGGATCTCGCCGGATTGCCGCGCGATAGGCTCGCAGGCTTTGCCACCGCCAACGGCGGCCCAACCAGCCATGTGGCGATCCTGGCTCGTGTGCTGGGCGTTCCGGCGCTGGTCGCGGTCGGTCCGGAACTGCTGAAGCTGCAGACCGGCCACTCTGTGCTGCTCGACGCCAGCCGTGGATTTATTGAGACCACAGTCTCGCTGACCCAGATGGCCGATGCCGGTGCGCAGATCGCCGCCGGCGCGGCAATGCGCGAAATGATGCTGTCTGATGCCGACCAGGCTGCGCTGACGCTCGACGGGGTGCGGATCGAAGTGGCGGCCAATATCGCCAATCTGGACGATGCCCGCGAGGCCCTCGGCATGGGCGCCGATGGCATCGGCCTGTTGCGCACGGAATTCCTCTTCATGGGCCGCAGCACAATGCCCGATGCGAGCGAACAACAATCGGCGTACCAGGACATCGTCGACGCGATGCAAGGCCGGACCGTCATCATCCGCACCCTCGATGCAGGCGGTGACAAGGCCTTGCCCTATTTGAACTGGCCTGCCGAGGAGAACCCGGCGCTGGGGCTGCGCGGCATCCGTTCCGGTTTCGCCCAGCCCGACTTGCTTGACGCGCAGTTGCGCGGCTTGCTGGCGGTGAAGCCGCTGTCGAGCTTGCGCATCCTGATCCCGATGATTGCCGATGTCAGCGAGGTGCTGAGGGTGCGCGAACGGATCGCTGCAATCGCCCAAGCCCTGCAGATCGCTGTGCCTCCCCAGCTCGGCGTAATGATTGAAGTACCTTCTGCGGCCTTGCTCGCCGATCAACTGGCAGCCCATGTCGATTTCTTTTCGATCGGCAGCAATGACCTGACCCAGTACACGCTGGCGATGGACCGCTGCCATGCCGGGCTGGCGGGGCGCATCGACGCGATGCATCCAGCGCTGCTGCGGCTGATCGAGATGACGGTGCAAGGCGCCAAGCGACATGGCAAATGGGTCGGACTCTGCGGCGGCATGGCGTCCGAACTGGAAGCAGTGCCGGTGCTGCTGGGCCTGGGCGTGACCGAGTTGTCGGTCAGCCCGCTGCTGGTGCCCGAGGTCAAGGCCCTGGTGCGCAGCTTGTCGCAGGCGCAATGCCGCATGGCTGCGCAGGCCTTGCTGCAGCTCGAGTCCGCCGAGGCGGTGCGCGCCGCTGCGCGCCGGCAATGGCCGCAGCTGAGTCAAGCCAGTCAACCGAAAGAGATTCGATGAGTTCAAACAGATTTGCCGGCATCCAGCAGTTGGGGCGTGCCCTGATGCTGCCGATCGCCGTGTTGCCGGTGGCAGGCCTGCTGTTGCGGCTCGGGCAACCCGATCTGCTGGGCATTGCGGCGATGGCGCAGGCAGGAGACGCGATTTTTGCCAATCTGGCCTTGATCTTCGCCATCGGCGTGGCGGTTGGTTTCGCCAAAGAGAACAACGGCACTGCGGGCCTGGCTGGCGCCATCGGCTATCTGGTGTTGACGGCGGTGCTCAAGGCCAGCGACGCCAAAATCAATATGGGCGTCCTGGCCGGCATCACGGCCGGCGTCAGCGCCGGGCTGCTTTACAACCGCTACAAGGACATTGCCTTGCCCTCCTATGTGGGCTTTTTCGGCGGCAAGCGTTTCGTGCCGATCGCGTCGGGTTTTGCGATGCTGCTGGCCGGCTTGCTGCTGGGCCTGGTCTGGCCGCCGGTGCAGCACGGCATCGATCGCGTGGGCCATTGGCTGATCGACGCGGGCGAGATCGGTTTGTTCATCTACGGCACGCTGAACCGCTTGTTGATCGTCACCGGCCTGCACCATATCCTGAACTCGCTGACCTGGTTCGTGTTCGGCAGCTTCCCGGACCCGCTGGTGGCCGGCAAGATCGCCACCGGAGACTTGAACCGTTTCTTCGCTGGTGACCCGGCCGCGGGCAGTTTCATGACCGGTTTCTTCCCGGTGATGATGTTCGGCTTGCCGGCCGCCTGTCTGGCCATGTACCGGCAAGCAAGGCCAGAAAACCGCGCTGCGGTCGGCGGCGTGCTGCTGTCGATGGGCTTGACGGCGCTGCTGACCGGCGTGACCGAACCGGTCGAGTTTTCCTTCATGTTCCTGGCGCCGCTGCTCTACGCGATCCACGCGGTCTTGACCGGCTTGTCGATGGCCTTGATGCACGCGCTGGATGTCAGGCTGGGCTTCACCTTCTCGGCCGGTCTGTTTGACTATCTGCTGTCCTTCGGCAAGGGCCACAACGGCTGGTTGCTGCTGCCGGTCGGCGCGATCTATTTCGCCATTTACTACAGTCTGTTTACTTTTTTCATCAGGAAATTTGATCTGATGACGATCGGTCGCGAAGCGCCAGGTATTGCCCCGCCGATTCCGCTGATCAAAGGCAGCGATCGCGCGCTTGGCTTCATCAAGGCCCTGGGTGGTGCGGCCAATCTGAAGTCAGTCGATGCCTGCACCACCCGCTTGCGCCTTGAAGTGGCTGACAACGCAGCGATCGACGCTGCAGCCTTGAATAAACTCGGCGCCCGCGGCCTGATCAAGCCGGCGGCGGGTAGCGTTCAGGTGGTGCTCGGTCCCGAGGCCGACAGCGTGGCCGACGAAATTCGCTTGGCTTTGCGGCAGCTTGAAGCCAGACCGACGCAGCTGCCGGGCGATGCACAGGCCTGGCTCGCGGCCTTCGGCGGGTCAGCCAATCTGCAGCAAATTGAAGCCGTGGCGGGTACGCGCTTGCGACTGTCAGTCAATGATGCCGCCCGGGTCGACGAGGCGGCGCTGAAAGCGCTCGGTGCCTTGGGACTGCAGCGTATTTCAGCCTCGCTCGTCCATGTGCTGCTTGGCGGCGATGCGACTCAGTTGGCCAGATCGATCACCGAATCGGTGCCAGGCCGATGAAAATGATGGCCCTGCTCAAGCGCTGCCGGCAATGGCTGTTGCTGGGCTTGGCGCTGGCCTTGCCAGCCTCTGCTGCGCCCGATGCCGGGCTGACAGCCCCCATGCGGCTGAGCTGGGAAATCGAAAGCAATCTTGTCACGCCCGAGTTCCCTGCCGGCCGCACGCAAGCCTTGCTGAGCTTGACCAATCTCGACAGCAAAGCCTTGCCAGCCCAGGGTTGGTCGATTTATTTCAGCAGCATCGCCGGGGTGGTCACCGGCCCGGCTGAAGGCCATGTGACGCTGGAGCGAGTCAATGGCGCCCTGTTCCGCCTGCGACCGACTGAAGGTTTCCCTTTGCTTGCCAGCGGCCAGACCGCAAGGATGAAATTCATCCATCCGGAATTGATGGTGATGATCGACAAAGCGCCTCAGGCGCCTTACCTGGTCTACGACAGCGAACCCAATATCGGCCTGTCGATTACCGACTACAAGCTGCTGGCGCCGACTCGCCCCGAACAACTCGGGCCGACCGACCCGCCTTTGATGACCGCGCAAGCGCTGTTCGCCCGCTATCAGGGCATTGCCGACTTGCCGGTCGAGACGCTGCCACCGGTATTCCCGACGCCGCTGAAGTTCGAACGCGGCACAGGTCAGCTGCATTGGAGCTCGTTGCCAAGAATCATCGCAGCGCCCGGATTGAAGCGTGAAGCAGCGTTCGCCGCCGAACTGCTCCGCCCCCACTTTGCTGTTGGTCGCATCTCGGTCGCCAAGCCGGCTTTGCGCCTGAGCATTGGGGTGATTGCCGGCCAGACCCAGCCTGAAGCCTATGAATTGACGATCGATCAGGACCGAGGTTTGCTGCTGACCGGCGCCAGTGCCGCCGGCCTGTATCGCGGTCTGCAAACGCTGCGCGGCATCTTGCCGCTGCCGGGTCAAGAGCCGCCAGGTTTGAAGCTCGCGGCAATGCACCTGATCGATGCGCCACGCTTTGAATATCGCGGCGTGATGCTTGATGTGGCACGCAATTTTCAACCGAAGGCTGCTGTGCTCAGATTGCTCGACCTGATGTCGCGCTACAAGCTGAACAAGTTGCACCTGCATCTGACCGATGACGAAGGCTGGCGCATCCAGATCGTCGCCATTCCCGAGCTGACCCGCTTTGGCGCCAGGCGCGGCCATTCGGCAGATGGACAGGCCCATCTGCCACCCGCCTACGGTTCGGCACCCAACCTAACTGATGGCAAAGGCAGCGGTTTTTACACCCAGGCTGACTATGTCGAGATCCTGAAATTTGCCGCAGCCAGGCATATCGAGGTGATCCCTGAAATCGAGATGCCCGGCCATGCCCGCGCAGCGGTCAAGGCGATGCAAAGCCGCTTTAAAAAGCTCGCGGCTAGTCAGCCTGCAGCGGCGTCGAAATACCTGTTGAGCGACCCCGCCGACAAGTCGGTCTACAGCTCCGCACAGGGATACACCGACCATCTGATCGACCCGGGACTGCCCTCGACTTACGCCTTCATCGAACAGGTCGTGACCGAATTGACGGCGATGCACAAGCGCGCCGGAACGCCGCTGCGCATGCTCCATGTCGGCGGCGATGAAGTGCCCACCGGCGCCTGGGAAAAATCGCCGGCCAGTCGGTCCTTGATGCAGAGCCTGAAGCTGCCTTCGACGCTCGAGCTATGGGACTACTTCTATGCGCGTGTCGACAAGATCCTGCGCCGCCAGGGACTGTCGGCCGCCGGTTGGGAAGAACTCGGCGCGCGCAGGACCCGAATTCGCGGCGAAGACAAGCTGCTGCCGAACCCGCAATTTGTCAATCATGGCTTCACGCTCTTTGTCTGGCAGAACTTGTGGGGCGCTGAAGACCTGGCCTTCCGCCTTGCCAATGCAGGCTACAAGACCGTGCTGGCACCGGTCACCCATCTGTACTTTGACCTGGGCCATCTGAAGGATCCGGCCGAGCCGGGACATAACTGGGGTGGTTATATCGACCTCGACAAGGTTTACGACTTCATGCCCTTTGACATGCTGCGCAACTCACCAATGGCGCAGACCCGCATGGCAGGCAAGGCCGAGCTGAACGATTTTGGCCGCAAGCAGATCCTCGGCCTGGAAGCGACGCTGTTTTCTGAAACTGTCCGCGACGCAGCGAGGCTCGACTACATGCTGATGCCGCGCCTGCTGGGCCTGGCCGAGCGCGCCTGGGCGCCGGATCCGGCCTGGGTCACGGCCACCCGCGGTGCAGAACAGCTGCACCAAGCCGCCTTTTCGATCTTCATCAATCAGGTCAGCAAGCAGTTGTTGCCCAGGCTCGACGCCGAACAGGCGGGCGTTGCCTACCGCATCGCACCACCCGGGCTCCAACAAGTGAACGGCGAGGTGCTGGTGAATCAGCAAATGCCCGGGTTTGCGCTGCGCTTTACCAGCGATGGCAGCTTGCCGACGCAGGCCAGTCCGCTGGTCAGCGGGCCGATCCGGGCCAGGGGACAGATCCAGGTGGCAGCGTTCAACCGCAATGGCAGATCAGGTCGAGCGTCATCGATCCTGAATCCTTGAAGAAGTGGCACATGGCGCAGATGGCAATGGTCGGTAACCGATTTACAAGAGTGATCTTCAAGGGGGCTTGTATTGAAAAAACGGAGCAAGGCGGTTTTTATAAGAGCAATTTTTGCAACAAACAGATGCAGAACTTGCAACGGGATTCATTCAAACGGTAATTCAAGGGGACAACAATGAAAGATTTGAAAATGGATAACTTCAAGCAGCGCCAAGGGCAATCCGCCGCGACGCGCCTCACGCCGGTGGCAATGGCCTGCTCGGTCTTGCTGTTTTCAGCTGGCGCGGCTTTCGCGCAGCAGGCCCAGCAACTGGAGCAGGTCACGGTGACCGGCCTGCGCAGCAGCATCGAGACCTCGATCGCGACCAAGCGCAATTCCGACTCGATCGTTGAAGCGGTGTCGTCCGAAGACATCGGCAAGTTGCCCGAGACCAGCATTGCCGAATCGCTGGCGCGCCTGCCCGGCATCACGGCGCAGCGAGTCAATGGCCGCGATCAGGTAATCTCGATTCGCGGACTGGCTAACAAGTTCGGTGTCACGCTGCTCAACGGCCGCGAAATGGTCAGCACTGGCGACAACCGTTCAGTCGAATTCGACCAGTTTCCAGCCGAATTGATCAACAGCGCAACCGTCTACAAGACACCTGATGCGGCGCTCGGTGCCCAGGGCTTGTCGGGTACGGTCAATATGAAGACCGTCAGCCCGCTTGATCTGCGCGGCCGTCAGGTCAACCTGAGTGCTCGCCTCGAGAAAAACGCCAACGGAGCGGTCATCCCGGGTTCGAGCGACAAGGGCAACCGCATCAGCGCCTCCTATATCGACCAGTTTGCCGGCAATACAGTCGGCGTGGCGCTGGGCTTTTCCCATCTGGACAGCCCGAACCAGGAAAAATACTTCGACTCCTGGTGGTGGGGCAATTCGGCCATCTGGTGGGGTGGTTTCCGCGGTCTCGAAAATGCCGATTCGAGCAAGGCACCCAGTACCTTGCAGGGATTTGATGCCGGGGTGCGCAATATCGACAACAAGCGCGACGGCTTGATGGCAGTGTTCGAATACAAGCCGAACAAGGACCTGCATAGCCAGGTCGACCTCTATTACTCGAAGTTCGGCCAGACCTCCCAGGGCCGTGAGTTCCAGGCCAACCTGATGCCTGACTGGAGCGGCGACGGGACCCCCGGCGCCCCGGTTTCGGGCGGGCCGATCTTCAGCAACGTCAAGACCACTTTGGTCGGCAAGGATGCTGTCGCGACCAGTGGCGCAATGTCCAATGTCGATCCCTTTGTGCTGATGCGTTACAGCAAGCGCGACGACAAGGTGCTCGCTGGCGGCTGGAACACCGAGCTCAAGCTCGCCGACTGGAAGGCCACGGCTGACCTGAGCTATTCGAAAGCCAAGCGCGACGAAATGGTCGGTGAGGTCTATGCATCGTCAACCGCGATGACAGGCTTCAGCAGCTTCTTTGCCCAAACCGGCTCCGGCTTTTCCCAGTTCACGCCTGTAGTGAATTACGGCAGCGGCACGGTGATGCAGTTGCGCGGTATTTCTGACTGGGGCAATCTGAACGGTGTCGGTTCAGCCGGTTCGATGTCGCCCATCGTCGTCAATGACGAAATGAAAGCGCTGCGCCTGTCGGCCAAGCGCGATCTGAATTTCGGGCCGTTCAGCAGCTTCGAAGGCGGGGTCAACTTCACCGATCGAGCCAAGGACACCAATCGTTCGCAGACGATCTATGCCTTGAAAAACGGCACCAGCTGCATCGGCGGCAAGGATGTCTGCGCGCCGATCCCGGCCAGCATTCTGCAATCTCCGGCTGACCTCGGCTTTGTCGGTGTTTCCAGCCTGGTCAGCTTTGACATGATGGCTGCGCTCAACAGTGGCGTCTACAACTCGGGCGCCATCAACCAGTCCTCGGCACCGGGCCGGATCTGGGGTGTCAGCGAGCAGGTGACGACGGCTTACGGCAAGATGGGCCTGGACTTCAATGCCTTCATTCCTGTGCGTGGCAATCTTGGCCTGCAGGTGATCCGCACCAGCCAAAGTTCGACCGGTGTCGCATGGGACGACGGCGCCCAGAAGACCAAGGCGATGAGCTATGGGACCAGCTATACCGACGTGCTGCCGAGCTTGAACCTGGTGGGCGAAGTCACACCGACGACCTTGGTGCGCCTCGGTGCAGCCAAGACGCTGGCGCGTCCGAACCTCGATGACATGCGCGCTGGCTTCTCTGCCAGCCCGGCAACATCGGGTGCCAATATCGGCAAATGGAGTGGCGATGGCGGCAATCCATTCCTGCAGCCATGGCGCGCCACGGCGCTGGATCTGTCGGTCGAGAAATATCTCGGCAAGCGCAGTTATGTCAGCGCAGCAGCCTTCCACAAGCGGCTCGAGACTTCGATCTACAAGGACAGCCTGATCTTCGACTTCACTGGTTTCCCGAATTCGACCGGGCTGACGCCGATCAACAAGAACATCGGCACCTTGAGCGCCCCGATCAATGGCCAGGGTGGCTATATCGAAGGTGTGGAGCTCAGTGCGGCGCTGGACTTTGGCTTGTGGGTCAAGGCCTTGGACGGATTCGGCGCCTTGCTGACGGCTTCGCACAACCACAGCAATCTGCCGGGTCATGCCAACGACGGCAAGATGGACTTGAACCGCACGATCGAAGGCTTGTCGGGTGATGTCAGCAGCTTCACGGTCTATTACGACAAGAGCGGCTTCTCGGCCCGTGTCGGTCAGCGGTATCGCTCGAAGTACATTGCTGAAGTACGGGGTGTCTGGATCGACAACTCGCTCGCGGCAATCGAAGCCGAGCGGATCACCGATCTGCAATTGGGTTATGCCTTCGAGACCGGCCAGTGGAAGGGCGTTTCTCTGCTGGTGCAGGTCAATAATCTGACCAATACGCCTTATCGCACCAGTTTGCAGGATGATTCGAGCAAGTCGACTCCGATGAATATGATGCCGGAGCGCTATAACGAGTATGGAAGGCGCATTCTGTTCGGTGTGAATTACAAGATGTCATTCCTGTTGCCCCGGTTGCGTCGAAAACAGCCGGGGCCTTGAGGTGCGATTGAAAATATTCAACAAAACAGTTCGTGAATTTGCCATGCATTGCGCTTGGCTGGCGCTGGCATGCCTGTGCCAGGCCACGCCGGTATTCGCAGTCACGGCAACAACCCCGATCGAGCATTTGATCGTTGTCGTTGGCGAAAACCGCAGCTTCGACAACCTCTTCGGTGTTTATCAGCCTGCCGCCGGACAGCAAATTTCCAATCTTCTCTCGCGCGGCATCGTCACCCTCGACGGCAGCCCCGGGCCAAATTTTTCGGCCGCCACCCAACGACGCGCGCTGGGATTCGACCGATATTCGCCAACGCCGCCGGCCGGCGAGGCCTACAAGCAATTGCCCCGACTTCATTACAGCGGCGTCACTGGCAAGAAGTCGGCTGCAATCGATCCGCGTTTCCCCGCCGATTTACCCAACGGTCCGTTCCAGATCAGCCGTTATGCCAAGCCCGACACGGCCACCGGTGATCCGGTCCACCGGTTTTTCCAGATGTGGCAGCAAGTCAACGGCGGCTTGAACGACCTCTTCGTCTGGACTGGCGAGACCGCCGGCTCCTGGTCTGACAAACAGCGCAAGGTCAGGGCCACCAATCAGGGCGGTGTGGCCATGGGTTTTTACAATTTATCGGCCGGTGATCTGCCTTATTTCCGCAGCCTCGCAGACCACTATGCGCTGGCCGACAACTACCACCAGTCAGTGATGGGCGGGACCACCGCCAATTATTTCGCCCTGGCCAGCGCCGATACGGCCTATTACACCGAAGGCGGGCAGGCGGCCGTTCCGCCGCTGCGCCAGATCGGCAATCCTGACCCTCGAGCGGGTACGAACAATGGTTTCAGCAACGATGGACAGGGTCGTGGCGTCTATGTGCAATGCGCCGACCCGACGCAGCCTGGCGTTGCAGCGATCCGGCAACTGCTCAAGCGCCTGCCTTATCCGGCCTTCAATGATGGCAATTGCGCGCCGGGCAGCTATTACCTGGTCAACAACCTGGACCCAGGTTTCTCTCCGACCGGCCAGTCGCTGCCGGTGACTGCCGATGACTTCCATCTGTCACCCCAGAGCTTGCCCAATATCGGCGAATCGCTCAGCGCAGCAGGGCTTGCATGGCATTGGTACAGCGGTGGGCGAAAGCTCGGCATTGACGCTTCGCGCGACTATTGCGCCACCTGTGATCCCTTGACCAGTTTTACTTCGATCATGACCGGCAAGGACCGGACCAGGCTGCTCGACCT
>CANFIC010000100.1 GCA_947446685.1 Burkholderiales bacterium | reverse complement strand
GGCCGCGCCCATACCTATGAAAGCGGCGATTGCGCTGGCATGGCGGGTGCGCTGCGCAGCCTGAAGGCCTGGGGCGTGCAAATCCTGTTGCAGACCAATGCCTCGGGGTCCTTGCGCGAGGCCATGCAGCCGGGCAGCTTGATGCTGATCAGCGACCATATCAATGCGCCGCAACGCTCGCCCTTGGTCGGCGAGGCCGGCAGCGAGCGCTTCGTCGACATGAACATGGCTTATGACCGCGAGTTGCGCGAACAGGCGCAGCGCGTCGCCGCAGCCCGCCAACTCGACCTGCATCAAGGCGTCTATTGCTGGGCGCTGGGCCCGCAGTTTGAAACCCCGGCCGAGATCCGCATGTTCGCTGCCTGGGGTGCCGACGCGGTGGGAATGAGCACGGTGCCCGAGACGATTCTGGCGCGTCACGCCGGGTTGCGGGTGCTGGGGCTGGCCTTGATGACGAATATGGCGGCGGGTTTGTCGGCCGAAGCGCTGACCCATGCCCTGACGCTGCGACAGGCGCAACTCAGTGGCCAACGCGCTGCTGAATTTCTCGCCGCGCTGGTGGCCAGTCTGGCCGAACTACCTTCTCTGCAGCCATGACCGGCGATCAGGAATCAGCCGCGCGGGCTGCGCTGATCGCTTTGCAATGTCTGGACCTGACCAGCTTGAATGATGCCGACCAGCCGGCCGACATCGATGAACTCTGCCGGCTTGCGCAGACAAATTTCGGCCATGTGGCCGCAGTCTGCGTCTGGCCGCGCTTTGTTGCCCAAGCCAGGGCTTTGTTGCCAGCCACGATCAAGGTTGCCGCCGTGGCCAATTTCCCGCATGGATCACTTGACCTGGCGGCGATGCTGGCCGATGTGCAGCAGATCATCGTCGCCGGTGGGGATGAAGTCGATGTGGTCCTGCCATATCGCGCGCTGCAGCAGGGCAAAGTGGACGTATGCGCCGAATTCCTGGCCCAGGCGCGCCAGGCTAGCCGGCCCTTGACCTTGAAAGTCATCATCGAAAGCGGTGAGCTCTCGACGCCCTTGCTGATCCGGCAGGCGACCCGGCTGGCGCTGGCTGCGGGTGCCGATTTCGTCAAGACCAGCACCGGCAAGACATTGGTCTCGGCCACGCCCGCAGCCGCTGAGCTGATGCTCGATGAAATCAAGGCCAGCGGATCTGCCAGCGCCGGTTTCAAGGCCTCGGGCGGAATCCGCAAGGTGGCCGATGCGCAGGTCTATCTGCAACTGGTCGAAAGCCGACTCGGTGCTGCGGCGCTGAACCCGCGGCGCTTGCGCTTTGGCGCCAGCGGGCTGCTCAATGACATCAAGGCAACGCTGTCCGGCCAGGCCGCAGCGGAGTCGAACCAGGTCTACTGAATGCTTGCACAAGAAATCATTCGCGCCAAGCGCGACGGTCGCAAGTTGACCGAAGCGCAGATCGAGAATTTCGTCCTCGGCTTGGTCGACAACAGCTGGAGCGAAGGCCAGGTGGCGGCGCTGGGCATGGCGGTCTTTCTGCGCGGCATGGACCGTGATGAATGCGTTGCGTTGACCCGCGCGATGATGCATTCAGGCCGGGTGATGAGCTGGCCCGATATGCCGGGGCCGGTGCTGGACAAACATTCGAGCGGCGGCGTTGGCGACAAGGTCAGCCTGATGCTGGCGCCGCTGGTGGCGGCTTGCGGTGGGTATGTGCCGATGATTTCTGGCCGCGGCCTGGGGCATACCGGTGGCACGCGCGACAAGTTCGACTCGATCCCCGGTTACAACTGCACACCTTCGCCGGCGCTGCTGGACCAGGTCGTGCGCAGCGTCGGTTGCGCGGTGATCGGCCAGACCGCCGATCTGGCGCCGGCCGACGGGCGTTTTTACGCCACCCGTGATGTCACGGCGACGGTCGAAAGCGTGCCCTTGATCACCGCCAGCATCCTTTCCAAGAAGCTCGCTGCCGGGCTGCAAGGACTGGCGATGGACATCAAATGTGGCAACGGCGCATTCGCCGATTCCGCGGCGATGGCGCAGGAGCTGGCGCAAAGCATCGTCGCCGTGGCCAATGGTGCAGGCCTGCCGACGCGCGCCTTGATCACCGACATGAACCAGGTGCTGGGCCGCAATGTCGGCAATGCGCTGGAAATGCGTGAGGCGATCAGCTATTTGCGCGGTGAACCGGCCGACCCGCGCCTGCATGAAGTGACGCTGGCTTTGGCCGCCGAGATGCTGCTGCTCGGCGGCTTGGCGTCCGACCATTCGCAGGCGCTTGCCAAGCTGCAGCAAGCGCTCGACAGCGGCGCCGCAGCCGAGCGTTTTGCCGCCATGGTGACGGGTCTGGGCGGTCCGGCCGATTTGCTGCAGCGGCCTGACGCTTATCTGGCGCCAGCCCACGTGGTCCTGCCGGTGCCGGCGCTGCGCAGCGGCCGCTTGACAGCCATGAACACGCGCGACATCGGCATCGCCGTCGTCGAGCTCGGCGGCGGCCGGCGCATGGCCAGCGACAAGATCGATTTCAGCGTCGGGCTGAGCAGCATGTGCCAGCTCGGCCAGCTGATTCATGCCGGTGAGCCGCTGGCCTTTGTCCATGCGGCGGACGAGGCTGCAGCCGCGCGGGTGATCGCGCGGCTGCAAGCAGCATGCGAGATCGGCGAGGCTGCTGCATGGCAGGCCGGCCCGGTGATTCATGCGCTTGTCGGTCAGCCCTGATAATCGGCCTCCTTATGTCTGAAGCCGAAGTCACAACCCAGCGCCGCCCGATCAAGAGCTATGTCGTCCGTCCCGGCCGCATGGGCTCGGGGCAGCAGCGCGCGCTCGATGAGCTCTCGCCGCGTTATGTGCTGCCTTTCAAGCCC
The DNA here is from genome assembly GCA_947446685.1 of Burkholderiales bacterium. Taxonomy (GTDB): domain Bacteria; phylum Pseudomonadota; class Gammaproteobacteria; order Burkholderiales; family Burkholderiaceae_C; genus Paucibacter_A. The sequence goes on along the minus strand of CANFIC010000100.1, from coordinate 8,154 downwards.
GGCCTGCTCGATCCGCTGGCGGTCTTTGGTCGCAAGGCGCCGCTGGTGTTCGAAATCGGTTTTGGCATGGGTGACGCGACGGCGCAGATCGCGCAGCAGCTGGCCGAGGTTGATTTCATCGGCTGCGAAGTGCATGAGCCCGGCGTCGGTGCCCTGCTCAAGCAGATTGGCGAGCGCGGACTCGACAATATCCGCATCATCCGGCATGACGCGGTCGAGGTCCTCGAGCAGATGATCGCGCCGGACTCTCTCGACGGCGTGCATGTTTTTTTCCCTGATCCCTGGCATAAAAATCGCCACAACAAGCGCCGGCTGATCCAGCCAGATTTCGTCGCCGGCCTGGTGAGGCATATCCGCCCGGGTGGCTATCTGCATTGCGCCACCGACTGGGAACCTTATGCCCAGCAGATGCTCGAAGTGCTGGGCGCCGAGCTGCAGCTGGAAAATACCGCAGCCGGATTCGCCGAAAAACCCGCCTACCGGCCGCTGACCAAGTTCGAGAACCGCGGTTTGAAGCTCGGCCATGGCGTCTGGGATCTGCTTTTCAAGCGCAAGGCTTGAGTCACGACCAACTGGAATCACCGCCATGTCTGACAACACAATGCTCGCCGGGAAACATGTCTTGCTGGGTCTCAGTGGCGGCATCGCCTGCTACAAGAGCGCCGAGCTGGTCAGGTTGCTGAGTAAAGCCGGTGCCACGGTGCAGGTCATGATGACCGCTGCGGCCGAGCAATTCATCACCGCAGTGACCTTGCAAGCGCTCTCGGGTCGACCCGTCATCACCAGCCAATGGGATGCGCGTGAGCCCAACAATATGGCGCATATCAACTTGAGCCGCGATGCCGATCTGCTGCTGATCGCTCCGGCCAGTGCCGACTTCATCGCCAAGCTGGCGCAGGGGCGGGCGGACGAGTTGCTGAGCCTGACTGCCTTGGCGCGGCCTTTGGCGCGCTGCCCCTTGCTGCTGGCTCCGGCGATGAACCGTGAGATGTGGTCGCATCCGGCCACGCAACGCAATCTCGCCCAGGTGCAGGCGGACGGCGCGCGGCTGCTGGGTCCGGCCAGCGGTGAGCAGGCTTGCGGCGAAACCGGCGACGGTCGCATGCTTGAAGCGGCCGAGTTGTTTGATGAATTGGTGGCATTTTTCCAGCCGAAACTGCTGGCCGGCCGCAAGGTCCTGATCAGCGCCGGGCCGACCTTCGAGCCGATCGATCCGGTGCGCGGGCTGACCAATCTGTCCAGCGGCAAGATGGGATTTGCGATTGCCCGGGCGGCTCAGGAGGCCGGCGCCGAGGTGACCCTGGTCGCAGGTCCGGTGCATCTGCCGACACCGCGCCATGTCAAGCGCATCGACGTGCAGACCGCCCTGCAAATGCATGCGGCCTTGCTGCCGCTGGCGCCAGCCCATGATGTGTTTGTCGCCACTGCTGCGGTGGCCGATTGGCGGCCGCTGCAAGCCAGCGGGCAAAAGATCAAGAAGAACGCAACCAACGGTCAACCCTCGTTCGAGCTGACCGAGAACCCCGACATCTTGGCTGCAGTCGCGGCCTTGCCGGACAAGCCTTATTGCGTCGGCTTTGCGGCCGAGACCGAAGATCTGCTCAAGCATGCGCGCGAAAAGCTGCTGCGCAAGAACTTGCCGCTGATCGTCGGTAACCTCGGCCCGGCGACTTTCGGCCGCGATGACAACGCGCTGCTGCTGATCGACGCCGAAGGCCAGCGCGAACTGCCCCATAACGACAAGCTGAGCCTGGCGCGCTTGTTGATCAGCGAGATTGCCTCGCGCCTGGAGAAACAATGACCACCGTAGACATCAAATTACTCGACCCGCGTATGGCCGGGCTGCTGCCCGCTTATGCCACGCCAGGCAGCGCCGGGCTTGACCTGCGTGCCTGTCTCGATTCAGCGGTGACGCTGGCGCCGGGCCAGACCACCCTGATCCCGACCGGCCTAGCGATTCACATCAACGATCCTGGTCTGGCCGCGCTGATCCTGCCGCGCTCGGGGCTGGGCCACAAGCATGGCATCGTGCTGGGCAATCTGGTCGGCTTGATCGATTCCGATTATCAAGGCCAGTTGCTGGTCAGCTGCTGGAACCGCGGCCAGACCACCTTCGTGATCGAGCCGCTGGAGAGGATCGCGCAACTGGTGCTGGTGCCGGTAGTGCAAGCGCAATTCCGCTTGGTCGAAGAATTCGATGCCACGCAGCGCGGCGAGGGCGGTTTCGGCTCGACCGGCTGAACCGCGCCGCGCCAGCTCAGTGCAGCTGCGCGTCCGGCGGCGCACCATTGAGCAGGCTGAAGACTGCCTCGCCCATGCTGCCGGCTTCAAGTTCGGCCTCGGTTGCTGAACGCACGTCGAGCACCTTCATATGCATGCGCAGACCCAAGCCTGCGAGCGGATGGTTGCCATCCAGCACGACATGGGCGGGATAGACTTCGGTGACCGTGTAGATCGCATCGGCTGGCATGTCTTCGGAAGCAGCGCCTTCGGGTAGACCTTCGATTTGCATGCCGGGTTCGACGCCGTCCGGGAACAGCATGCGCGCTTCAAAGCAGACCAAGCCTGAGTCATATTCGCCGAAAGCATGCTCCGGCTCCAGCGAGATGTCGGCTTCGAAACCTTTCTCGTGGCCTTCCAGCGCTTCTTCGACCTTGGCGAACAGATCGTCTGCCCCGTAAAAAAACTCCAGCGGTTCAGCCAGCTCATCGATCAGTTGACCTTGGGCATCTTCGAGTCGCCATGTCAGGCAGACAATACAGGGTGCGGTGATTTGCATAGCTTCGATGATCGCACAAGCATTCGCCGGATTGACAACAGCAGATAGACAGACTCAAGCAACTTCATGGATATTTCAAAACCAATACCGCTGCTCGGCGGCCTTTCGCCCGAGCAATTCATGCGTCGGCATTGGGAAAAAAAGCCCTTATTGGTCAGGCAGGCGCTACCCGGTATCAAGCCGCCGGCTTCGCGTGTTGAACTCGCCAGGCTGGCAGCAAGTGCCGATGTTGAGTCGCGCTTGGTCAGCGCTTTTGACGGCCGCTGGGCCTTGCGCCAAGGTCCGATCGCCAAACTCCCGCCGTTCTCGAAACCGGGCTGGACCTTGTTGGTGCAAGGTCTGGAGCAACATCTTCCGGCCGCTAAACAACTGCTGAGCGAATTCCGCTTTGTTCCCGAGGCGCGGCTCGACGATTTGATGATTTCCTACGCCAGCGACGGCGGTGGCGTTGGTCCGCATTTCGATTCCTACGATGTGTTCCTGATCCAGGTTCATGGCCAGCGTCGCTGGCGCATCGGCAAGCAGAAGAACGCGCTGCTGCGCAACGATGTGCCGTTGAAAATAATCGCCAATTTCGAGCCTCAGCAGGAATATCTGCTTGAGGCTGGTGACATGCTTTATCTACCTCCCGGGTGGGCTCATGACGGCGTGGCCGAAGGCGAGTGCATGACCTGTTCGGTGGGTTTCCGCTCGCCCTGGCGTGCTGATCTTGCCAAGGACCTGTTGCAGCGCTTGATGGGTGACGAAGATCAGGGCTATGCCAACCGTATGTATGTCGACCCGAAACAGCCTGCCACGGCGCAGCCCGGGATGATTCCCGAAGCGCTGCATCTGTTTGCCCAGGATGCGGTCGAGCGTGCCATGCGCCAACCCTTGGCATTGGAACGGGCGCTTGGGGAGGCCCTGACCGAACCGAAAGCGCGGGTCTGGTTCGATCCTGGCGCAACGCTGCCGCAAGGTGCCGGTATCAGCCTCGATCGGCGCAGTCGTCTGATGTATGACCATCACCATGTCTTCATCAACGGCGAGTCATTTCTGGCCGGCGGCCGCGATCAGCGTTTGATCCGGTTGTTGGCGGATCAGCATGCCTTGAGCGCTGATCAGGTGGCCCAGTTATCTGCAGGTGCGCGCGAGTTGCTCGATCAATGGGCCGAAGATGGCTGGATCCAAGCAGCGTAGGATTAATTGAAGTTAGACCAGGAGTTCAGTTTCCGGGGCGCGGTGAATATGTCGCTGCTCTGCGTCAGATGGGTCTGCATAGTCTGACGATTTACATCCCTGTAATCCGCTCGTCAGATGAATCGCTGATTGAATCAATGCACGCGAGTTTGAGCCCGATGATCGTGGCAAGGACCGGTCTGTCGCGCCTTGTTGGCGCCAGGCCCATCGCCGCCGAGCGCTCTGAGCCTGTTTGCTGCCGGCTGAAATGTTGGTTTTTTGCGACAAAAATTGCGGGATTAATCAGCCTAAACGATTTCTTTGCTGCCGGTATGCAACATTATTTTCAATCATTTACTTTCTCCACTGCGGGATTGTGAGTATTCCTGCAACTACAGGCTATACTTCGGCGCTAGGCGGCGGAGCTTCTCAGGGTTTCCTCGTCTTGCGCTGCTGAAGTCTGCAAAATGCATAGTGTTTTGCAAGGCTTCAATAAATTCTCTGATAACTGCATCGTCATTAACGATTTTGAGGACAAGTATGAACAAGTCGATCCTGTTGGTTTCCCTGTTGGCTGCCTTTGCCCTGTCCGCTTGCGGCAAAAAGGAAGAAGCTGCACCTGCACCAGTCGCTGCACCTGCGCCTGCTGCTGAAGTCGCTTCGGCTCCTGCTGCTGACGCTTCGGCACCTGCCGCAGCTGACGCAGCTTCGGCTGCTGCCAGCAAGTAATCGGTTTCCGGTCACTGCAAAAGCCGCCTGGCGCAAGCCAGGCGGCTTTTTGTTGTTCAATCGTTCGACCGACCAAGATCCAGCCAGGCGCTGCCCAAGGCCTGACTCGCCACCGAAAGTTGAGCTGAGTCCAAAAGGCCGGCGAGCGCTGCGGCCGCCAGAGCGGGCGAGTTGTTGCGCTCGCTCAGATGTGCCGCCAGCACATGTCGCAAGCCTGGATGCAGGCATTGCGCCAGCAATTCGGCCGCGCAGCCATTCGACAAATGCCCATGGCTACCCAAGATGCGGCGCTTCAGGCTTGCCGGATAGCTCGATGCGCGCAGCATTTCCTCGTCGTGATTGCATTCCAGCAACAAGGCATTGCATCCCTGCAGCGAGTGGACCAGGCTCGGCGTCAACGATCCCGTGTCGGTAATCAGTCCCAGGCGCTGCAATCCGTCATGGCAGGTCAGTTGCAGCGGCTCGTTCGCATCATGCGGTACGGCAAAGGGCATCAATTCAAGGTCGCCCATCGCCAAGGCAAGGCCGTCACGTGCAAAGTTGAGCAGCGCAGGGTCGAACTCGGGCTTGCCTATGGCGCGCCAGGTACCGCGGCTGGTCCAGAGCGGCACGCGATGGCGCATCGCCAAAGTCAAGGCGCAACCCACATGATCACCATGCTCATGCGTGATGAAGACCGCGCTCAGGGCCTCCGGTGCGCTGCCGGCGCGCAGCAAGCGGCGGGTGAGCTCGCGCAGGCTGAAACCACAGTCGACCAGCAGCTGGGTGCTGGTGATGCCCTGGCTGGCCTCGATCAGGGTGGCATTGCCACCGCTGCCGCTGCCCAGGCTGCAAAAGCGCATCAATTCAGCCGCCGTTCAACGGGCCGGCAGGGTTCAGCGCAAATCGTCCATCAATAAATTGAGGATCCGCTTGGCAATGTCGTTGGTCTGTTGCTGACCCTTGTCATCCAGCACGGTGACCGTACTGCGCTCACCTTCGGATTTCACCGAGACGCGATAGCGCATTGCCGACAAGCCCTTGTCGCTGGTGAACAGGCGCTCAAAGAAGTTCGGCTCCTCTTTGCCGGCCTGGTTCGGGTCCGAATAGCGCAGGAAGAACAGCCCTTGCTTGCGATCGCGGTCTTCAACCGTGAAACCATGGCGGTCGAGCGACTGCCCGACGCGGCGCCAGGCGCGCTCGAAATCCTCGTTGACCTGCAGGCTGTTCGGTACTTCTGAAAGTGCTCTGGAACGCGCAGGGGCAACAGTCTTTGAACCAGCCACCGGTGCCGCTGCCAGCGCGGCCTTGGCGGCCTCTTCCTTGGCGCCCAGCTTGAGCATCAACCGCGACAACATCTCGGCTTCGAGCTGCGGGTCGCTCGGGCGCCCGGTCCAGGTTGTCTGATCCTTTTGCTGGGTCGAATAGACCTCTTGCATGCCGCGATGGCTGATGTAGATCTCGGTGCCGGTGCCGACGCGCTCGACGCGGGTACGGTACATATCGCGCTCGCCGGTCGAGTAGAGACTGTCGAACACTTTGCCAATTGCCGCGCGGACGAAATCCTGTGGCAATTTGGCGCGATTCTCATGCCAGCTGGTTTGCATCAAGCCGACTTCGGTCTCTTCCTTGGCGATCTCGAAACCGTTATCGACCCAAAAAGCGCGCAGTTGTGGCCACAGCTGCTCGGGAGTCAGCGAGCTGGTCAGCCAGCGCGAGCCACCATTGCGCTGCAGATTCAAATCGCCGGATGAATTCAGGGCGACCGTGGACGCTGCGACGGCATTGGCCGCTGCGTTCGATTTTGACCCGGAGCCGCTCTGTAACGAAGAAGCGCTGACTACACCGCCCTGCACCTGGGCGCGGTTGTCACGCGCCAGTTGGGTCAGGTCAGGTGGCACCTCGAGGCCGCCGGTCTGTCTGGCCGAACTGCGGTAATCGACCTTGTCGGACGAGAACATTTTCTCGAACGTCGTACAACCGGCCAACGAAGCTGCGAGCAGCAAACAGGCCATGCGCACCGAGGTGGCTTGGGAAGAATCAATTGAGAATCGAGTCACGCGAAACATCTCCGAAGGTCAGAATTGCGTCGTTCATCGTCCGACGCTGGTGCCGGCGACTTGAACGTCGCTGGGTAGATTAGAGCAGACTGGACTGGATCAATCCGGCTTCAAGCATTGCTTGTTCGACGCTGGCCTGGCCAGCAGCGGTCAGCGGTGTGATCGGCAAGCGCAGTGCGGCATGGCATCGACCAAGTCGTTGCAGCGCCCATTTGGTCGGCGCCGGGCTTGGTTCGCAGAACAACTGCTTGTGCAGACCCAGCAACTGGAAATGGATTCGGACCGCTTCGCGCACATTGCCGGCCAGCGCCGCGTGACAAAGCTCGCGCATCGCACGTGGCGCGACGTTGGCCGTGACGCTGACATTGCCATGCCCGCCCAGCAGCATCAGGGCGATGGCTGTGCCATCGTCTCCCGAAAAGATCGAAAACCCGGCCGGTGCGCCTTTGATCAGCTGGGCCGCGCGTTCGATGTTGCCGCTGGCTTCCTTGATGCCGAAGACACCGGGCAGACCGGCGCAGCGTAGCGCGGTTTCAGGCTGCATATCGGCGACCGTGCGGCCGGGCACGTTGTACAGCATCATCGGAATGTCGACGGCTTCGGCGATGGCCTTGAAATGCTGGTAGATGCCTTCTTGCGAGGGCTTGTTGTAATAAGGCACGACCGACAAGCTGCTATCGGCGCCGACCTTCTTGGCAAAGCGGCTCAATTCAATCGCTTCGGCGGTTGAATTGCCGCCTGTTCCCGCCATGATCGGCAGCCGGCCGGCCGCATGTTGAACCGCGACGCGGATGATTTCGCAATGTTCCTCGACATTGACTGTTGGCGATTCTCCGGTCGTGCCGACAACGCAGATGCAGTCGGTTCCTTCGGCGATATGCCAGTCAATCAAGCTGCGCAAAGCGGCGTAATCGACGCTGCCGTCCTCCTGCATTGGTGTCACGAGTGCAACGATGCTGCCAACTAGTCCGTTCATTGAGCGTTCCTCATAATCTGGCGATTCTACTGAAGGACAGGATCCCGGCTTAGCGCATGGCGCAGGAACAGGCCGTCGGACCCGCTGTCGCGCCGCGCTGCAATGCGCTGCACGAAGCGCGGGCTGGCCGCCGCCGCATCGAAACCATCTTCAAAAGCGATGATGCGCAGGCCCGCGCAAGCTTGCAGCAACTCGCCCGGTTGCAGCAAAAAGTCGGGCCTTGCCGGCTTGCCGATCGATTGCTGACCGTTCGCGAAGGTTTCGTAAATCAACCAGCCGCCGGGTGCCACGCTGGCGACGATTTGCGGCAGCAGCGGCCGCCAGAGATAGTTGCAGACCAGCACCAGATCGAATTGCCGCTCGCCCAGTGGCCAGGGCGACTGCTCGATGTCGGCCACGATCGTTTCGGCGATGCGCTGCAATGGCGCGATCGCCGCAGCCTCGCGGTCGACACCAGTGACCTTCATGCCGGC
>CANFIC010000099.1 GCA_947446685.1 Burkholderiales bacterium | reverse complement strand
TGCATTTATTGCCAATAGCACGCGCTATTGGCCGCAAAATGCGCCTTGCATCCCATCCCGGTCCGCACTGCACACATCCGCGTTGAGTTATGCAGAGCATCCCTAAAAGTTCGAAAAAAAATCCCGCAATAGCGGGATTTTTTATATTCGCGGCAAGGCGGCACCGGCTTCAAGCCCGAGCGCAGCTACATACTCAGCTGCACCCGGGATTGAATCTAATTACTTGCTTGCCTTGGGTGGACGGCCACCGCTCTTGGTGCATTCATCCATGGTTTTGTATTCAGTGAAGTTGGTAGTTTGCTTGTAAGCCGAACTGCTCTTGTCGTGACAAATATTACTCTTTGATTTCTTGACCGCAGGCTCCGCCCCGGCCACTTTGGCAGCGGGCGCTGCTGGCGCTGCCATTGCCGCTGGTGCTGCGGGTGCCGCAGTCATCGCTGCTGCAGGCTTGGCTGGCGTTGCCGGGGCTGCGCTTGAAGCAGCCGCCACTGCTGGCTTTGGCGCAACCGCTGTTTGAGCCAAAGCCGCAAAGCCGGAAGAGGCCAGCAGAGCAGCAATCAGAGTATTTTTCAACATAAGTGCTTTCTTCAATCATGGCAACAGCGCCATACAGGTTCAACGCGAGGCTAGAAGTTCGGTTGACCCTTTATTTTAGAAAATACCAAATAAAAACCAGCGGTTCTCGCGCCGTCTCGATAAAGCCAATCTTTCGGACCGTGACAAAAATGCAAGAGCGGCAGAACCGGCGCTTAGAATCAGTCCGCCAAACCCTGTTGGCGCGGCGTTCCTGCCCGACACCAACAGCCGTCCCTGCCATTTGAACTGACTGCCATGAACCTATTGCACGACATCGATTGGGTGCTGCCCTGGCGCAGTCCTGGCTTGACTCAGGCGGCTTTCGCCATGTCCTGGCTGGGCTATGCGACCTTCATCATGTTTTTCATGGCGGTTGGCTACTGGGTGTGGAACAAGGAAATGTTTTTCCGCGTCATGTTGCTGGTCACTTTCAGCGCCGTCTGCAACGCTTTTTTCAAGGACCTGCTGCTGAGTCCACGGCCGCCGCTGGGCTTGCGACTTGATGATCTGGTGGGTGAAAGTTACGGCATGCCCAGCGGACATGCGCAAATGGCGGTCACAATCTGGTTCTGGCTGGCCTATGAAATACGACGCCCATGGGCATGGCTGCTGGCTTCGACGGTCGTTGTCGGCGTTTGTTTAAGTCGCATCTACCTGGGCGCACATGATGCGGCCGATGTGCTCGGCGGCGTGATGCTGGGTGCAGCCACGCTGTTCTTGTTCGCCCAGATCAAGGACCGCCAATGGTTCTGGCAAACCCAGACGATCTGGAGCTTGATGTTTGTCCTGCTGGTCACGGCAGCGACGCTGGCCGGCTGGCCCAATCTGGCCAAGCCGCCGAATTACGTGCTGATGCTCGCCGGCTGGATCGTCGGTGGAATCCTCGGTTTGCGCTATGAAAAACTGGCGCTTGGTTTCTCTGCGCCGACCAGTTGGTGGCGGCAGATCATCGCTGCCTTGGTCGGAATATTGGCTTTCCTCCTGCTGCAAAAGGCGCTGAAAATCACCGGTGCCGCCTTGAATCCGCCAGCGCAAGCCTGGGAAGCATCAAAGGGTCTGATCATCAGCCTGTTCATCGCGATAGCGGTGCCCTGGCTGCTGGCAAGGCTGCGGTTGGTGCCGAGCCGGCGACCTTAGGGATGTTCTGCATTACTCAACGCGACTGGGTGCAGCGCGGATCGGGATGGGATGCAAGGCGCATTTTGCGGCCAATAGCGCCTGCTATTGGCAATAAATGCAACGCCGCAGACCGCCCGAGGCCGGGCTAGCACAAGCCGTGAGGGGTTATGCAGAGCATCCCTTAGTTCAATGCGCCGATAGAAACCTCTCCATCACGCTGACCAGCCAAACGGGAGTCTCCAGCATCGGGTAATGCCCTGAATTGGGCAGGATCTCGAGTTCCACCTGGGGGTACATGGAGGGAAAAGTGGCGCGGACGAAGTCTTCGCTGACGCCGCCGTCATGCTGGCCGATCAGCACCAGAATCGGGGCTTTCAGGGCCGCTGCTTCGGACGAAAAATCACTGCGGGAAAAGGCCTGCAGGTAATCGGCAAAAGCGTCTGGATTGGCCGTGCTGCGAGCATGGGCCAGCACGAAAGCGGCGACGGCAGGCGACAGGCGCTGACCCAAGGAGGCGTCGATCACCATGCGCGCGGCGCCATCGTCGCTGCAGGCCTGCTCGAACAGGCCGCGCACTTCGGGCGGGAACGGTACGCCGCTGGCTGGCACCGGCGTGACACCCAGCACCGCGCGTACCCGCGGGCCCGCATCAATGGCCACAAGCTGGGCCGCCATGCCACCCATCGAATGACCGACGACGCTCCATTCCTGCCAGCCCAGATGGTCGGCCAGGTCGATCGCATCGGCTGAAATTTCCTTCATGCTGTGCTCGCCGGCGATCGCCCGCGAAGCGCCATAGCCGCGGTAATCGATGAAGGCGTAGCTGAATCGTTCCAGGTCCAGGAAAGGCATGCAAGGCGCCCAGACTTGGTGGTCGCCGAACCAGCCATGCAGCACCATCACCTTGTGAGGGCCATTACCCAGTAATTTGTATCCGATCGTCATGATGCACTCCCCCGTTTTCAGCTATTCGGGCTTGATATTGGCCGTCTTGACGACCGCCCGCCATTTGGCGCTTTCCTTGCTCAAAAGCTCGGCGAAAGGCGCAACGCCGCCCGGCAAGGTATTGAAACTCTGCGCCGCCAACTGCGCCTTGATCTCCGGCCGGCCCAGCACTGCGGCCAGCTCCTTGCCCAGACGCTCGATGATCTCGGGCGGAGTGCCGGCAGGAGCGTTCAGGCCGAACCAGAGCGCCGAGTCGAAACCCGCGATGCCGGCTTCGGCAAACAGCGGAACATCGGGCAACGCAGCGAGCCGCTGCTGCCCAATCAATCCGAAAGCCCGCAAGGTGCCGGCCTTCACATGGCTGATCACCGTAGACGCTGGCGAGAACAGCAGCGAGACACGCCCTGCCAGCACATCAGTCAAGGCTTGCGAGCTGCCCTTGTAGGGGATATGCGTCAGCCGCACACCCTGGGTCTGATTGAACAACTCGCCGTAGAGATGGGTGAAAGTGCCATTGCCGGACGACGCAAAACTCAAGGCATCGGGCTGGGTTCTGGCCAGCGCCACCAGTTCGGCCAGCGTCTTGGCAGCCAGACCAGGATGGCCGACCAGCAAGGCCGGCGCCTCGCCCAGCAGGGCTACCGGCGTCAGGTCGTGCAAGAAGTCAAAGCTCAGACCCGGGTACAGACTGGGGTTGATCACGTTGGCCGTGGTGCTGAGCAGCAAGGCCAGGCCATCGGGCTTTGAACGCGCGACCGACTCGGCCGCGATGCTGCTGCCCGCACCCGGCCGGTTTTCAACCACGACCGCTTGCCCCAGCCGCTCGCCGAGCAGGGGCGCAATGATGCGCAGCACCAGGTCACCGGTGGTACCGGCTGGAAAGCCGATGACGATGCGCACCGGTTTGCTCGGATAGCCGCTCTGCGCCCAGGAATTCCCAAGACTCAGGCCAGCGGCCAAGGCGATGGTTTGTCGACGATTGAGGTTCATGGCAGCCTTTACTTGCTGGTTGAGCGCTTCGCCCTGGCTGGTTTTCAGGCCTGGGCGATGCACTGGTCAATGGCACCGAAAATCGACCGACCGTTCGCATCGAGCATGTCGATGCTGACCCGGTCGCCGATTTGCAGCCAGGGCGTGCTGGCCTTGCCTGCGGTGAGTTCTTCTTCGGCACGCGCTTCGGCAATGCAGGCATAGCCGGTGCTGCGATCCAGATTGGACACGGCACCGGCGCCGATGATGGTGCCAGCGCCCAGGCTGCGGGTGCGGGCGGCATGCGCAATCAGCACCGAATAATTGAAGAACATATCGACGCCAGCATTGGCGCAGCCCATCGGACGGCCGTTGACGCTGGACAGAATCGGCAGGCTCAGCATGCTGCCGTCCCAGGCCGCGCCGAGCTCATCAGGCGTCACGGCCACCGGCGAGAAGGAACTGGTCGGTTTGGCCTGCAAAAAGCCAAAACCCTTGGGCAATTCGCTCTTGGTCAGGGCCCGCAAGGTGAAGTCGTTGAGCAGCATGAGCAGCTTGATATGGCCTGCCGCATCCTGCACCTGGGTGCCCATCGGCACGTCATCGACGACGATGGCGACCTCGGCTTCATAGTCCAGTCCGAGCGTCAGGTCGGACACCAACATCGGATCGCGCGGCCCGTCAAAACGGTCTGACAGCCCCTGGTACATCAGCGGATCGGTCTTGTAATTGGGCGGCATCTCGGCGCCACGAGCCCGGCGCGCACGCTCCATATGGTGGAGGTAGACCGAACCGTCGAGGAACTGATAGGCGCGCGGCAAGGGGCTGGCCAACTGCGTCAGGTCCAATTCGAACGCATCGGCGGCATGGCCGGCTTGCAGCTCGGTATAGACCTGGGCCAGCAGCGGCTCAGTCTGGGCCCAGCCTTCGATCGCCTGCTGCAGCGTTGCGGCAATCCATGCCACCTTGACGGCATGGGTCATCGACGCATTGACGACGACCAGCGTGCCATCACGACCTGGGCCTTTGAGGCTGGCGAGTTTCATGGACAAGGGCTCCTGCTGTTGCTGAAGCGGCCATTCTCCGCAAAGTCATCGCCAGGATCGCTGGGTTTCCATTGAATGGACATGATTTCAGCCGGTCGATGGGCCGTGTCAGCATGGGCATCTGAACGCGGGAACGATAATGAAGCGGTGAACCCGCCCTGCCCTTTGCTCCCCACCGCCAGCCCAAGCTGTTCGACCAATGGACAAGCTGGCTGACCCAGGCGAGCCTGCCATCGGCCCGGTGCAGCGCTGCGCCTCGCTGCTGCGCCTGCTGGCCGCTGCCGGCACCCAGGGCCTGGCCTTGACCTATTTGTCGGCACGCAGCGGCATGGCCCATCCGACCGTACACCGCCTGCTGGCCCAGATGATCCGTGAACGATTGGTCCAGCAATTGGAGGCGAATCGCCGCTATGCGCTGGGGCCGCTGGCCTTCGAACTGGGTGTGGCTGCAGCCCAGCAGTTCGACATCCGCGGGCGCTGTCGGCCCGCGCTGGAGCAACTCGCCCAGGATGCAGGAGACACCAGCTATCTGATCATGCGCAGCCGCTCGGAAGCCGTCTGCCTGGACATGGTGGAAGGCCCATCGGCGATCCGTGTGGTGACCTTGCGAGTCGGTAGCCGCCGCCCGCTGGGCATCGGTGCTGGCGGTCTGGCCATCCTGGCTGCGCTGCCCATGGCTGAACGCGAACAGCTATTGCCTGAAATCCAGAAGGAGATCGAAGCCAACTGGCAATTCTCGCGCCAGGCGCTGCTGCGCTCGATCACCGAGGCCCGCAAGGCCGGCCACGCATTGATCCGCAACCGGGTCACGCCAGGCGTGAGCGCGATCGGCCTGGCCTTCAGTGACCTGACCGGGCGCACCGTCGGCGCGATCAGCATCGCGGCGGTCAATGATCGACTGAACGCCCGGCGGATACCGGCTTTGACCCTGATGCTGACCCAGGCCGTCAAGCAGATCGAAGCCGCCACGAGGAACGATTCGCTGCTGGGGAATTACTGATCAAGATGGCTCGTCGCAGCCGCGACCGGGGGCAACTCAGCGCGAAGCCAGCACATTGGCCAGCAGGCTGGCACCATAGCTTTCAGCGCCGACTGCGCTATGGCGCGGAGCAGTGGCCAGATACTGCTTGACTGCGGCCACGGCCTCCGGCGGGAAGGACAAAAGCCGCTCCACCAGCGAAGCCAGGCGGGCATCGAGTTCGTCCTGCGGGACCACCGTACTGACCACGCCGAACATCAAGGCCGTCTGCGCGTCCATTTCTTCAGCCGACAGCACCAGATAAGCCAGAGCCTTGGTCGGAATCAGCTCAAGCAGTGGCGCCATCGCAATACAGGGCGGAATGCCGCGTTCAAGTTCGCGCAGACGAAAGCTGCTGCCGCTCGCGGCAAGGGTCAAATCGCAAACCGCGGCCAGCACCATGCCGATACCCCAGGCTTTGCCAATGACTATGCCGATCACAGGATTCTTGCGCCGACGAAACGCCTCGTACAACTGCAGCATCGGCGCCGCATCATCGCGCAGCACGTCGATGGCCGTGACGTTGGAGCCCGGCGCCGGCGGCTGCATATCGCGACCCAAACAGAAATCATCGCCGCTGGCGCGCAGCACCAGGACCGGGCAATCCTGAAAGGAGTCCAGCGCTGCGATCAGGTCCATCGCCATCGCATTGCTGAGCCGATTGCCCTCGCCGGCGCGGTCGATCGTGATGGTGGCGACGCGGCCTTCACGACTGCTCAGAATATGGCTTGGCATAAGAACTCTCAAGGCTGTACTGGCGGGATCATAGCGGGGTCATCAGCGCTCGATTCACCGGGACAGGCGCTGTGAGGTGCTTGGGCTAGACAGGTCGATCCGCAGTTCAACATCCTCAACGCTTCCAGGCAATGACCCCAGCGCCTACGCCAATAAGAGGCGCAGCTTGGGCTGGGCTAAGCGATTGACCGTAGAAGCTCGCGAACGGGCAAGAGCGGGAACGATGGCAAAACCATGTCCAAATAGACAGAATCCCAGCGCTGTTGAAGACCATCAGAGCGGCACCTATCGATCCGTCTACAGCGCCAAGTTCGCTGGCTGGGTCTACTTGGTCCAGTTCTCGACTTGCAGGCCCTTCACACGCCCGAAGTCCTTCACATTATTGGTGACGACAATCGCCCCCATGGCCCGCGCGTGCGCCGCAATCATCAGGTCAGCGGCGCCGATCTGAGCCCCCCTACGCTTCAGGTCTATCCGGATTTCTGCGTAGTGCTGGGCCGCCTCTTGCGGCCAATCCAAGACCGCCAGGTGCAGCGCGAGACCGTCCAGCACGGCTTGATTGCGCTTGCGCTTGGCTGTGGCCGAGGCTTGCACGCCAAAGGTCAACTCGGCAAACGTCACGGCCGACATCACCTGCTGCTGCAGCGGAACCGACTGCACTTTCACCGCCAGCATGGGCGACTCGCCGCGCATGAGGAAGATGCAGGTGTCGGTGTCCAGCATGAACAGTGGCGCCGTCAAAACGAGCGCTCCTGGATCGGCAGGCGTTCAGCGTCAGCCATGAAGTCGGCCGAGGCCGTCAGGCCGGAAGCGAAGAAGCTGGACCAGTCAGTCGGACGCGGCGTCAGCACGACGCTTTCCCCCTCACGACGAATGAATACCTCGCGAACAGAATCCGGAAACCGGAATTCGAGTGGCATCGTGACCGTCTGCGAGCGGTTGTTCCAGCCAACACGAGCGGTAGGCCGAGAGGGGAGAGTTTTGCTTGATGCCATATATCAAAGTATATGGCGAACCATTCCATACGGCAAGCCATGTATCACGACCATGCCTCATAGGTTATTCGATACCGATTTACCGGTTGAAGGCAGTGACCATTGGCGTGCTGGCCCGACGCTCAGGCCAGTACTTTGAGACCGTGCTTTTCGACGACGGCCAGTAGCTTGAGCGCCATTCCGCTCGGCCGTTTGGTTCCGGCCTCCCATTTCTGCACTGTGGATTCGCTGGTGTTCAGAAAACGCGCAAACACAGGCTGGCTGACCTGTGCGCCCTCCCGAATGCGTTTGATCGCTTCAGGTGCAATCGCCACCGGCGACGCGAGGCAGGACTCGTCGAAATCGCGCATGGTCGCCTTGCCAATGGTACCGGCACGTTGCAGCCCCTGCGTAGCGCTGTAGATGGCCTCGAAGGCGTCACTCTTGAGCTTGGCTTTACTCGTCATGGAAAAAGCTCCTGTAAATCAACTTGACTCAGAGCGGATGCCAACTCGGCATCCGTCATGCGTCCGTAGGCCTGCGCGAGCTTCCTGAAAGCAGCCAGCTCGTCGGGATCGATGTTGGCCCGACCCTTTTTGGCAAAGAGATACGCGAAGACCCAGTGCTGGCCACCCTTTGCCAAGACCCTTCGCCAAGAAGACAAAGCGGTGCCTGTTCTCGTTGAGCCGCTTCTTGAATACGCCACTGCCCAAATCATCCGCCTGTCCCTGCATGACCTCCAGAATCGCAGCCAGCAACGCCGGATCATCAATGCGTGACTTCTTGGCAGCTTTGCCGAACCAGGCAGTCTTGAATGCTCTCGAGGAAGAATTTCGTAGCATGACGAAGTGTAGCACTCAGTCCTACTTAAATCATCAACCGATGTCGTTCCGCCGACCTGCCCGAGGGCCCCTAGCGCGTCAGCGCCAGATAGACAGGCAATTAATCACTCCCACTCAATGATAGTAACGCTGCAAGTCCTTGTCAGAAAACAACATTTTAATACATTGTAGCGACTTTGTACGCCAAAATTGCAGGTTTATTTGACAAAAAAAGCTAACTCGTTGAAAGCATTGGCTTTCCTAAAAATTACTCAGAACCATGCGTTCGACTTACCCCCTCACCCAGCAAAACGACTGGAATATGGGCGAGAAACTGGCAACTTTGTAACCATGTTGTAGCCATTTCAGCGTCAGGCAGCATAGAAGTCACGCAATCAGTCGCGCCGACCACGCTCACACACCCAGCGTCGGCAGCGTCTTGATCGCTGTCTGTCGCGACTGTGCCATCTGCTGCTGCGCTTTGACCAGTTTCTGTCTTGCACGCTCCTGCTTTTCGCGTTGACCGATCTGCGCTTTCTGATCGCTCAGCGCTTTCAAGCGAAGTTGATCGGCAGTCAGCGGCCCAGCTGCTGTCGTCGTCATCGCTTCCCCCAACTTTTCCCGCACTAGAACCAGCCCAGTGACGCTGTTGACGCCATAGACATGAGTCAGCAGCTGTCTGGCGTGCTGAGCGCTCTCAGCGTGAACTGCTGTCTTGACGCTTGATGTGCCGCCAGCGCTGGTTGCTACGCGCACAGTGGCGGAGAACAGTTGGAGACTTGAGGTGACTTCATGGATGAGCATGAAGTATTTAGCTGTGGCGGCTGGCGCGTGGTTGTCGTGTAACGGGACAACGCAGCGGGGATGAAAGGCCGATCGGTGTGGCCTACGAGGACCGCGCAGGCCAGGCTGATGCTGGAGAACAGATATCCCTTGCAGCTTGCTGGCGCTAGGTCAGCTCATAGGCGTCGGCACCTAGCGATCTTTCAACTGCACGCCAACGAAAAAAGCGCACGGCGGCGGCAACAAACAGTGCAGTGGCGCAAAAAAACGAGCGAACGGGCAAAAGCGGCAACTTTATCGTTTCTCGTCTTAATTCAAGCAAAGCTTGACACCTTACAAAAAGTCATCAAAACTACAACACTCCACATACATGGAAGAGTCGCCGACGATGCCGACTCTTAAGAGTCGTAGCACCTGCGCCCTGACACGCTACAAAAGAGAACAACAAACCTATGAAGTGCTTCAAATGCGGCTTTGAACTTCCAAGTACAGCAAAGTTCTGCAGATCATGTGGTTCATCGCAGCCCGTCGCACCTGTACAGAGTGATCCCGTGCCACAAGTCGAAAGCTTGTCATCGGCACCCGCTCACTTGCAGTGCGCAAAATGCGGTTTTGAACTAGCCAAGACGGCCAAATTCTGCAAATCCTGTGGCACACAACAGAGTGTGCAAGCTGCCAGTAGCGAGGACCCGCCCATTGCGGCCATGATGCCGCCAGCAGCCGAACCGCCACAGCTAGCAGTAGCACCGTTACCTGTACCACCGCCACCGCCACCGCCACCTCCACCTCCACCAGCACCAGCGACTAAATCAAAGGCTGGCATGTACTCGGTGATCGCAGCAGTCTTAGTTGCTGGTGGCAGTACCGCTGGCTATTGGGGCTGGACTCAAAAAGTAAAAGCAGACGAAGCCGCTGCCCAAGCAGCCAAGCAACTTGCTGACGAACCGCAGCGAAAAGCTGAAGAGGCTCAGAGGCTTAAAGATGCCGAAGACAGGGGGCGCGCTGAAGCAGAGGCTAAAGCAAAGGTCGCAGCTGAAGCAGCGCGACTGGCGGAGGAAAAGGCTCAGGCTGTGGCGATGTATGAGGCGGAAGGCGCAAAAAAGGCAGCCGAAGAAGTGGCTCAAAGACAATCTGCCGCTGAGCAGACACAAAGAAAGCCAGCGGCGCAACCACAGTCGACCGCTTTGCTTGAGAGAGCGACTCAATGCAAGAGCGTTCCAGACTGCGTCAAAGTAATGTTGGACGCCGCAGAGCCACGCTATTCAGAAGCGATACAAACTGCCGCCGCCAAACTATCAGAGTTTAATAAGGCCAAGAAAGGCGACAGGCGAGGCGCAAGAGAATTGAATAGACAGGGCCTTGAGCAATTCACAAATGCCAATGTCACAGACGCAGTAGAGCTCCTAAGGCGAGCAGCTGCCGCAGACCCATCAGATGTTGAGATTGCATCTAATCTAGGTTATGTGCTCTTGCAAGCCAACAAAATTGACGACGCTGCAAGTGCGCTAGTAAATGCGCTTATGCTTGATTCCCGAAGAACGAGTTCTTGGATTCCTATAGCCGAATTCTTTGGTGTAAAAAGTGATAAGAACTCCTCAATCAGAGCATTGCTACTTGCCTACGAATTTTCCGCAAACAAAGAAAAAACGATGATCTTCTTTGAAGACAAGACTCGGACGGCGGATAGAGTTGCAATGCGACCAATATATATTGCAGCAATTCAGAAGCTCAAGAATTCGGCGGTTAGATAAAGGAGTAGGAAATGTACTGTACGGATTGCGGTTTAGAGGTCTTGGCGACGGCGAAATTCTGCACGGGATGCGGGGTGAGGCAGGGACCTGATAGTTCGTATGAAGATACGGCGCATTCTGGATCAGGCTTAACAGTTGAATTTATAAAATCCGACGCGTTTAAGGCTGTTATAGGAGTAAAGTATAAATATTATCGATCTCGATTCTTGATAATGACGGAAATGCGGTTGAATGGCGATGCGCTGAATAAATTACCTTTTATAGAAAGAATAATAGAGCTAAATAAATTTATATATAAAATAGCTTCGAATGTTGGATTTAATTGGGCTGCGGCATTATTTGGGCCGCTTTGGTTTGGCTACAGGCGGTGTTATATGCATGCGCTGACGTT
>CANFIC010000098.1 GCA_947446685.1 Burkholderiales bacterium | reverse complement strand
GCCAGCTCATAGAGCGAGCCTTCATCCATGCGTGTGCGCGGCTGGTATTTGCCGGGCTGCAGTTGTTCCAGCCTCAAGCTGCTGGGCTCACCATCGCGCGCCGCAGCAATTTCTGCGTCGCTGACTTTGGGCCCTAGCAGGGCTTCGAGACCGAGGCCGAGGCCTTTGGGTTTTTTTGTCGCCATGCGTAATTGTCCCTTACCCGTGCAGTTGCGCCAACAAGGTCTGACCCTCGGGCCAATCGCCAAGTAAAGCCGCTTCGTTCAGATGCCCGGCGGAACCCGCCAGCACCAGCCTTGAGCCCCAGTCTGCGGCGAGGCGGGAGCCTTCTTCAAGCGAGCAGTAGGGATCGTTGCTGCTGATTACGGTGATCGAGGGGAAGGGTAGACGGCCGCGCCCCTGACCTTCGTGGGCTTGGCGCCAGTTGTGCAATTGCGGGGGCAGTCTGCTGGCGTCGGGTGGCGCCACCAGCAGCGCGCCTGTCACCCTGCGCTTTTGGCTTGAATGTTCGGCCCAGCCAGCCACCAGGTGGCAACCGAGAGAATGCGCGACCAGCAGGGTGGGGCGATCATCTTCGAGCAGGACTTCTTCTAGCCTGGCCATCCAGTCACCGCGCCGCGGCCATTCCCAGTCAGACTGCTCGACGCGTTGATGCCCCAACTGACGTTCCCAAAGGCTTTGCCAATGATCTTCCGCCGAGTTCATCCAGCCCGGCAACAGCAATACCCGTTCGGTTTTCATCTACTTGCCTTATGCTTTGCGTCCCTTGGGCTGATTGTGCTGGAGAAGATTGATGACTTACGCGGTGTTTGTAGACGGTCAGGAGGGTACGACCGGTCTGCGTATTCATGACTACCTGGCGGCTCGCAGCGACATCGAGGTGCTGCGCATTGACGCCGACAAGCGCAAGGATCCCGCCGAGCGTGCGCGGCTTTTGAATGCTGCCGATGTGGCCTTCCTCTGCCTGCCCGACGCAGCGTCGCGCGAAGCCGCCGCGATGATCAACAACCCCCGTACCTGCCTGATCGACGCCAGCACGGCGCACCGTATCAGCCCCGGTTGGGCTTTCGGTTTGCCCGAATTGGCGCCGGACCAGCGCGACAAGATCCGTGCCTCCAAGCGCATCGCCAACCCCGGCTGCCATGCCTCGGCCTTCATACTGGCGCTGCGCCCGCTGCTTGATGCTGGTCTGCTGAGCCCGGACGCCTTGCTGTCGGCGACATCGATCACCGGCTATTCCGGTGGCGGAAAAAGCATGATTTCTGAGTATGAATCAACAAGTGAGAGCAAGCTCACATCCCCAAGACCCTATGCTTTGGGTTTGAATCACAAGCATTTACCCGAGATGGCCAGGCATACCGGGCTGCAGCAACCACCGGTGTTCATGCCCATCGTTGGTCCTTTTTACAAGGGCCTGGCAGTCAGCGTGCCACTGCATCTGAGCCAGATCCGAGCGGGTGCCGGGGTGCAGGATCTGCACTCGGCATTGGCAAGCTATTACGAGGGCGAGCGCTTCATCCGCGTGATGCCCTTGCGTGATGCCGCGACGCTGGAGTCAGGCTTCTTTGACGTTCAGGCCTGCAACGACAGCAACCGGGTTGACCTGTTCTTGTTTGGTAGCGAGACCCAGGCATTGTTGATCGCCCGCCTCGACAACCTCGGCAAGGGGGCCAGCGGCGCCGCTGTGCAGTCGATGAATGTGCACCTTGGGCTCGATGAGGGGTTGGGTCTCTGATCGCTCCCCGGGCGTTTTGACGGCTTATGGCCTTGCATCTTCCACCTCGGCCCAATCGGGGACGATCCAGTCGCTGATGGGCTGCAGTCGCGTCGGCCGCTGCGGATCGAAGCGCATCAGATGGCCGCCGCGCGATCCGACCCTTTGGCCGGGCCCGAGCGTGAAGCGCGGATAGCCGGTGGCAAGCGCGCTTTCGTCGGCCGCCTCGAACAGCTCCAGCAACCACCGCCTGGATACCTGCTCGCCCATCACGCGCAGTGACCTGACGCTCATCTCGCAGGCCGAATAGCTGTTGCCTTGCAGCAGTACCAGGTCAGCTTTGATCGCATCGCCCTGGGCCCGCAGCAGCGTGCCCGCGTTGAGGATCTGCCTGCCGATGCGTCGATCGGCCGCTTGATAGGCATAAGCGACCTTGGCCTGCTCGCGCCAAGCAGGAGCCAAGGGGACTGCATCGAGTCCACCGAGCTCGCCCGACAGGTAGACCGTGACGCCAACCGGCGGTGGCCAAGCAGCGGTCAACGCCGCCAGCTCGGCCGGACCCAGCCAGAGCACCAGTTGGTCGCCTGGTCGTAGCGCCGCGATCATTTTGCCGGTCGCCAGGCTTGTTTCGCGGTTGTCGTCCAGCGTCCTGATCTGGTTGGTCAGCTTGAGATCGCCGATCCGTTCGGCCAGCACCCTGGCCGCCATGGCGGCGGCTTCGCTGCTGTCGACCAGTTGCAGCAAGCTTCCGCCGAGCGCGGCCAGACGCAGATCGGTCTCGATCAGCGACGCCTCGAGCGCGACGCCGCGTGAAAAGTGAAAGCTCCAGTTGCCCGGCTGTGCCGGATCGACGCCGGGTGCATTCGGCAGGAGGCAGGGCATCTGTTCGCTTTCGCAGAACTGCTGAACCGGCTGCCAAGCCCGGTCAGACAGACCCGAGACCAGCGCGAACACCGGCTGGCGCTGCTGGTGGCGGGCTAGTTGTTCCGGCCAAGTCGAAGGCTCACCATTGACATGCCATTGATGCCAGATCAACGGGATCTGAGCGTGGGGCTGTTCAGGGGCTGCCGAATCTTCAGGGCCCAGGCAGGCGCTCAAGGTATCAAGCAAGGCCTGTCGGCGTCTGGGTGATGCATCGCCGTCGATCACGCTGGCGAGGTGAATCGGCTGCCCTTGCAATCCGGGTGGATTGCCGGATTGCAAGCTGGCCAGATAGGCCGCAAGGTTGGCATTGTCTTCGGTGCTGATCGCATAGCGCGGCATCAGGCTGCCCAAAGCCGTGCCGTCGGCGCTGCGGCCTTGATTGAGCGCCAGTTGCAGGCTTTGCAAGTCGTAAGCGGGGCGGGTCTGGAGCTTGGGCAGTTGCAGCTGCAGGCCTGTGGCAACTCTAGGTTGTCTGCCGGGTTTGCGCTGGCCTGGCGCGAACAGCAAGGCGGCCTGGACGGGTGGAACCAGGATCGCGCCCTCGGCCCCACCCATGCCGCTGGCGCGGTGACAGCTGATGCATGCTGCAGCGCGGCCGGTTACCGTTGTGCCATCGGCTCTGGCTCCGGACAAGGCAAGTCCAGACGGCAGCATGCCATCGCGATAGATCGCCGCGCCGCGTTGGGCAGCGGCTGACAAGGCCTCGGCGGCGGCGGCTTCGAGGACAGTCGCCACAAGCGCCAGCATCAAGCCAGATGCTGGCAGCCAAGCTCGCCAGGGCGTCATTTCACCGGACTGCCCAGAGCCAGCGCGAGCAATTGCTCAGGCCTGGCCAGTCCATCGACCCGCAACCAGCCATCCTGGCCGCGTGGCTTGATGAAAGTGACCGGTTGATGGCCCATCTTGTCGGGGCGGTAGATCTGGAAGGCGCGCTGCACCTTGTCGACAGCGGCTTGCGAACCGGTGTGAAAACTCCATTGCGGCCCGGCACGGAATTGCGTTGCATAGGCCTGCAAACGTTTGGGCGAATCATGTTCCGGGTCGATCGAGACCGACACCAGTTGCAGCTCGGCGGCGCGCGTTCCCAGGCGCTCCTGTGCGTTGGCGAAGATATGGGCCATTGGCGGGCAGATCGAGGTGCAACTGGTGTAGATGAAATTCAGCAGCACCGCGTCGGCGGTGCGGATGCGCTGGGTCAGAGTTGCCGGCGCGCCGCGCATCGGTTGCAGCAGCACGTTGGGCAAGGTCACATCGACCTGGCGTGCACCCGAGGCGGCAAGTTCCTCGGCGCTGGCGCTGTGGCAGATCTCGGCGTCGGGCGGGCTGCCGGGCGGCGCGCTGTTTGCCTGCGAACAACAGGCAAACAGCAGGGCTGCAGCGCTAGCCAGCAGGCGTCTGGGTATGGTCCGTTCGTCCATACCGGCTCAGGCAACGATGAAGCTGCGCATCATCTCGTGGTCTTCATGCGAGAGGATATGGCAATGCCAGACATATTCGCCCTTGCTCGCGAAGGTGGCCAGGATGCGGGTGATTTCGCCGGGATAGCAGATCACGGTGTCCTTGCGGCCGGCTTCGTTGGCTTCGGCGGGTCGGGCGGCTCCGGACAAGGCCACCTTGGTCAGGTAGCCGCCGGTATAGCCGCCATTGGCGCCCATCGGTTTGGGCACCACGGTGCCGGTGAAGGCCTGGCGGTTCAGCACCCGGAAATCGACCAGATGCAGGTGGATCGGATGGGCGTCGACGGTGGTGTTGTGCAGCTCCCAGATTTCGGTGCAACCGGCCTTGATGTTTTCGGTCACCGGGTCCGAATAGAAGAAAGTACCGGACTGCGCCGAAGCCGGGTTGCCTGCTGCCGGGTTGACCGTGCCGAGCATCGTCTGCAAGCGGCCGAACGGGTCGGTACCTTCAAGCAGCAGCAGCTTGCGCAATGAGGCTCCGGTGGTCGAGACCGCCGGCAGCATGCCCAGCTGCGGCCGCAGAAACACCGGCAAGGTCGGAATCGGTACCGCCTTGTTCAGCGGCAGGGTCACGAAGAACCCCATCACGGTATCGTCGACACCCGCGACGACCGGTACCCCGGCCGGGAACGGTGAGGCGGCATTGTTGCCGAGCACGATGGTCTGTCCGGCCAATGCGCTGAAGTCGACCACGATGTCGGCGCGCTCTCCTGGGGACAGTAGCAGTTGGGTCAAAGCCACCGGTCCGTTCATCAGCCCGAGCTCGGTGCCGACCTGCTGGAAGCCGATCGGCGTGCCGGCTTTGCCGACGAAGCGCAGGTTGTAGAAGCGCGCGCCTGAGCCATTGAGGACGCGCAGGCGGTAAGGTCTGGGCTCGACATCGCGCTTGGGCCAGGCGACGCCGTTGACGGTGATGAAATCGCCGTAGAACTCGGGCAGCACGGTGACCGCAGGCGCTTTCGGATTGGTCGGGTCGGTGGTGGGCACAAAGATCTGGCCGTTCAAGTCGTAGCAGCGATCCTGGATCAACAAGGGGATTTCCTGCGCCGGCGCCGGCAGCATCTTGTTGGCCACCAGGTAGTCCTCGTTGGCATCGCGCAAAAAGTAATGACCGGCCAGGCCCATCTGCACATTCAGCCGGGTCACGCCCAGCGCATGGTCGTGGTACCAGAGATGGCCGGCCTCCTGCGCGTTCGAGAACAAATAGGGCGTGCTGAACAAGCGGCCCTTGAAGTCGGGCAGACCGTCCTTGTTGGCATCGGTGGTGGCCCAGGCATCGGGGTTGCCGTCGCTGGCGCTGGCCTGCAAGCCGCCGTGGCGGTGAGCGACCAGCGGCACCGGTGCCTGCCCCCCCAAATTACCCGGGTTGGCCCAGACCAGGGTGTTGTCGACGCCCAGACGGTGCGGCAGCGGCGTCGAGCCGTTGAGCAAGGCGTTGACATAGCTGACCTGCACGGCCACGCCAGAGCGCAGGTCGAAGCTGCGGCCGATCGATGTCGGGGTGGTGCCCGGCGTGCTGTAGCCCCAGAGCGTCGTGCTCAAGGCATTGCCCTTGGTGTCGACCAGACCGGTCAGAGAAGCGAATTCCTGGATCGACAAGGTATAGGCGTTGACCCCAGCGACTACCGCGCTGGGCGCCATCTTATTGATACTGTCGAGCGGATTGGGCAAGGGCCGCACCAGCTTCGGATGGGTCTTGGCATTCAGCAGCGTGACCAAGGCCGGATTGCCGCCAGCTTTTGCCTGGGCCTTGCCACCGCTGGTCGGCAGGCTGACCACGGCTGCGGTCGTGACGATGGCGGCGCTGGCGGTCGCAGCAGCAGCCGGTGTCATGGCGGCAAGGTAAGCGGCCGGTACAGCGGCGCTGGCGCCGACACCGGCGACCTGTTTGATGAAGGTTCTGCGTTCGATCATGTGAACTTGGCTCTTTAATGTAAGTTAATAAAAATATTTAAAATAGAAAATAAATAGGCAGGCTGAAACTGCTTGATGTAACCAGGGGGGATTGCTAAGGGGTGAAGCCTTCAGCGCGGCAAGGCTTGAACGGCCCTTGTCTGCTTGCTTTCAGCGTAAATTTGATCGCTTGATCAAAAATGATATTGATCAAGACGGAGCGGGCTAGTCCAGCGGATGGGGGCGTGCAGATGCGGGATTGAAGCAAGTCCAAGTCGCCGGTTCAGGAGCGCCATTGCCGCAGCTGCGGACTCAACGTCCGCAGGCCAGTCGGCCAGGACCGATTACATGCTGTCGATTCGCCGCACCATTTCGCGGGCAAACTCGACAAAGGCCAGCGCACCCTTCGATGAGGGGTCAAAGATCACACCGGGCAGGCCGTAGCTGGGCGCTTCGGCCAGACGCACATTGCGCGGAATCACGGTGTCGAAAACCTTGTCGCCGAAATGGGTCTTGAGTTGCTGGCTAACCTGTTGCTGCAGCGTGATGCGCGGGTCGAACATGACGCGCAACAAGCCGATGATCTGCAGGTCGGGGTTCAGGTTGGCGTGTACCTGCTTGATGGTATTGACCAAGTCGGACAAACCTTCGAGCGCGAAATATTCGCATTGCATCGGCACCACCACGCCATGGGCGCAACACAAACCATTCAGGGTCAGCATCGACAGCGAGGGCGGGCAATCGATCAGGACAAAATCGTATTCATTGCTGACCTCGCCCAGGGCGGCTTTCAAACGGCGCTCGCGTCGTTCCAGATCAACGAGTTCGACCTCGGCACCCGCCAACTCACGGTTCGCACCCAGAACGTCGTAGCCTGATTTTTCGCCACGCTGTCTGGCTTCTGCAATGCTCGCCGACTCAAGCAGCACGTCGTAGACGCTCAACTCCAGCTTGCGTTTGTCGATGCCCGAGCCCATCGTCGCATTGCCTTGCGGGTCAAGGTCGACGACGAGTACACGTTGGCCGAGCTTGGCCAAACCTGCGGCCAGGTTGACGGTGGTGGTTGTTTTGCCGACACCACCTTTTTGATTGGCAACGCAGAAGATTTTGGCCATTTTATTGTTTGGTTGACTCGGACAGCTTAATCGCAATGACTTGGATCTGGGTGAACTGATTTCGACCGAATCGATATCAGGCAGCGTTGTGCATCGAGTCCTGGCACTTGCAGTTGTTCCACGTGAAACACATCGAGGTCCGCGGGTAATGCCGCCAATTCAGCAACCGGATGCTGACCTTTCATCGCCAGCCAGGTCGCACCGGGCTTTAACAACTTTCGGGTCAACTGGGTGAAGTCGAGCAGGGAAGCAAAGGCGCGCGAGGTGATGAGGTCGAAAGCGGGAACCTTCAGGTCCTCGACGCGTGAGTGCAGGCCATGGAGATTCGGCAAATGCAGCTCTGCCGCGACCTGCTTGATGAAGCTCGCTTTCTTGGCCACTGCATCGACGCAGCTGACATCGATCAACGGGTCACAGATCGCTATGACAACACCGGGAAGGCCGCCGCCACTGCCGACATCGAGCAAGCGTATGGCCTTGCCACCGGCATGGCGGCGCAAGGCCGGCAACAAGCTCAGGCTGTCGACGAGATGCTGGGTCAGCATCGCTTGCGGTTCACGTACCGAGGTCAAGTTATAGACCTTGTTCCATTTCGCGATCAGGGCCAGGTAGTCCAGCAGCAAATCGAGTTGGGTGTCGCTCAGCCCCAGCGCCAGTTCCTCGGCCGCAGCCGCCAGCGGCAAGCGCAGAGGATTCGATGCCTGACTCAAGTTGCGCTCGCCATCGACTGGCTCGAAGCTTCGCCGCCGAAACCCTTGAAGCGGCCCCGCTT
Source organism: Burkholderiales bacterium (assembly GCA_947446685.1). GTDB lineage: Bacteria > Pseudomonadota > Gammaproteobacteria > Burkholderiales > Burkholderiaceae_C > Paucibacter_A. The sequence goes on along the minus strand of CANFIC010000098.1, from coordinate 3,260 downwards.
CAGATGCACTAGCAACAGAGAAATTGCTGCTGGAGTGACACCGGAAATCCGCGACGCCTGGCCCAGAGTCTCGGGCCTATGCTTGTTCAGCTTCTGCCTGGCCTCGAAGGAGAGGGCGGTCACGAGACCATAGTCAAGTTCGTCTGGCAGTTTCAACTTTTCGAAATGAGCTGCGCGGGCTACGTCATCGACCTGTTTGTTGATGTAACCCGCGTATTTGACGCTGGTCTCGATCTGCTCGATCACTGCGGCAGCCAGTGGCTCACCCAGTTCGGCAGTGAGTGTTTCACGTGAAACACCGGCTTCCGGCCTTGCGATCGCTGCGATCTCGGCAAGACTATCGAAAACCACGCCAGGCCGGCGCAACAAGTCGATCAGCGAATATTCACGTTCCAATGCCTTGCCGACCAAACGTTCAGCATCTTCTGCAGGCAGGATCGCGGGGTGCACCCAGGTCGACTTCAGGCGTTCTGTTTCACGTGAAACAGCATCGCGCTTGCGGTTGAATGCGGCCCAGCGAATATCGTCGACCAACCCGAGTTCGCGTCCGAAATCAGTCAATCGAACATCGGCGTTATCTTCGCGCAGCTGCAGCCGAAACTCGGCGCGACTGGTAAACATGCGATAGGGCTCGGTCACGCCCTTGGTGATCAAGTCGTCGACCAGCACGCCTAGATAAGCCTGGTCTCGGCCCGGCAACCAAGCCGGGCGACCTTGCACCTGCAAGCCAGCATTCAACCCAGCAAACAGGCCCTGGGCAGCAGCCTCTTCGTAACCGGTCGTACCGTTGATCTGGCCGGCAAAGAACAGTCCGCCGATCGCACGCGTCTCGAAGTTTGACTTCAGTTCCCTTGGGTCGAAATAATCGTACTCGATCGCATAGCCTGGCCGCAGGATATGTGCGTTCTCAAGACCCGGAATCGACCTGACTGCCGCGAGTTGGATGTCGAAGGGTAGGGAGGTCGAGATGCCGTTTGGGTAGAACTCATGCGTTGTCAGGCCTTCGGGCTCGAGGAAGATCTGATGGCTGTCGCGGTCGGCAAAGCGGTTGACCTTGTCTTCGATGCTCGGGCAGTAGCGCGGCCCGACGCCTTCGATCACGCCGGTGAACATCGGACTGCGGTCGAAACCGGAGCGGATGATTTCATGCGTCTTCACTGTGGTCTGGGTGATCCAGCAGGGGCGCTGTTCCGGATGCTGGGCCGCATGGCCGAGAAAACTGAATACCGGCACCGCGCGTTTGGGCGGCGTACCGTCAGCCGCACCCATGCCGTCGCCGGGCTGTTCCAGGCATTTCGAAAAGTCGATCGTGCGGCCGTCGAGCCGAGGTGGCGTGCCGGTCTTCAGCCTTCCCTGCGGCAGCTTCAACTCTTTCAGCCTTGCCGACAAACTGATTGCCGGCGGGTCGCCAGCGCGGCCGGCACTGTAGTTCTGCAAACCCATATGGATGCGGCCATCGAGAAAAGTGCCAGCGGTCAGCACCACCGCGCGGGCGCGGAACTGCAAGCCGATCTGTGTGACGGCACCGACCACGCGTTCCTGCATGCCGTCTGACTTGATCAGCAAGTCGTCAACCGCCTGCTGGAACAGCCACAGGTTCGGCTGGTTTTCAAGCCGATGGCGGATCGCAGCTTTGTAAAGCACACGGTCAGCTTGCGCCCGAGTCGCCCGAACAGCCGGACCTTTCGAATCGTTGAGTATGCGGAATTGGATGCCGGCTTCATCGGTCGCTGCAGCCATGGCGCCACCCAGGGCATCGAGCTCCTTGACCAGATGACCTTTGCCGATGCCACCGATCGACGGGTTGCAACTCATCTGCCCGAGGGTCTCGATATTGTGGGTCAGCAGCAAGGTGCGGCAACCCATCCTGGCTGCGGCCAGGGCAGCCTCAGTCCCGGCGTGACCGCCGCCGACCACGATGACGTCGAATTCCTTCGGGTATTGCAATGGCTTCACCTGGGTATGTCGGGAGTGGCGAGGCGCAGCTGCGCAGCCATTAAACCCTGTATTTTACCGGCTGGGCCGGGCCTTGGCTGCGCGCTGCACGACAATAGTCGATGCATTGTCGAGACCATTGCGCAGCTTGTTGCATCGCGCCTTCCATCAGCTCACCGATACCCGGCATGCCGGTCATCGACGGTTTCTCCAAGCCGGCCGGAGTTCGCTGCATTCAGCTTGACCAGCAGGATCGCTGCCAGTTGTTCGGCCGACCCGAACGGCCAGCTGTCTGCCTATCGTTGAAACCTGAACTGCAGATGTGCGGTGAGAGCCGTCAACAAGCGATGCAATGGCTGGGCTGGATGGAGTTGGCTACGGCACCCTGATTCTGTGCAGGAAGAGCTGAATAAACTGTATTTAAAAACAGTGGCAGTTTCAAGTCCCAAGTGCAACACCCGGTTCAATGGAGTTGAATTGACGGTTGAGAAGAGGCCTTGAGCATTCGCCCAAAGACCTCCAGCGGGGAGTGAAAATCATGGGTCGCTCGGGGTCGTTGGTTGAGTTTATCGGCAATGGCATCGAGATCTTCCTGGGAGTGAACCGATAAATCGGTCCCCTTTGGCAGGTACTGGCGCAACAACCCATTGGTGTTCTCGCAACTGCCCCTTTGCCATGGGCTGTGGGGATCACAGAAATAGACCTTGACGCCCGTTTGCGCTGTGAGTTCGGCGTGCTTGGCCATCTCCTTGCCCTGGTCGTAAGTCAAGCTCAGACGAAGCGGTGCTGCGATCAAATTCAGCTTGGCGGCAAAACCAAGCACCGCTGAAGCTGCGGTGGCGTCGTCCATCCTGGCCAGCAGCACCAAACGACTGCTGCGCTCAACCAGCACGCCAACCGACGACTGGTTACCCGCCCCTTTGATGAAGTCGCCCTCCCAATGACCCGGCATGACGCGGTCCTCTACCTCTGGCGGGCGGACATGGATACTGAGCATGTCGGGAATCCGTCCACGGCGGTCTATGCCTCGGGTCCGCGGCAAACGGGTGCTCCGCCCTTGACGCAAACACGCGATCAACTGACGGCGCAGTTCGCCCCGCGGATGTGCATAGATGGCCGTGTAGATGGTTTCGTGAGACACGTGTTTACTGGCGTCGGTCGGATAGACCCGTTTGAGAATACCGGAGATCTGCTGTGGCGACCAATTCCAATCCAGCATGGACAAAACGATGAGCCACAGCCCGCTTCGAGGATGTAGCTTCGCAACCGGCCGCGCGTGCCGGCGTCGGTCGTGGCTGCGACTTTGCGCTGCAGAACTCGCATAG
>CANFIC010000097.1 GCA_947446685.1 Burkholderiales bacterium | reverse complement strand
GCACGAACAGGAAGCGCGCTACGCCCTGCAGGAAGAACATCGGCACGAAAACGATGCAGATGCACAGCAGCGAGACGAATGCCGGCGTGACGATCTGGTTCGCGCCGTCCATGATGGCGGTCTCGACATCCTTGCCCTGTTCGAGATGCCAGTTGATGTTTTCAATCGTCACTGTGGCATCGTCAACCAGAATCCCGACCGCCAGCGCGAGGCCGCCCAGGGTCATGATATTGAGCGTCTCGCCGATCGCTGCCAGCCCGATGATCGAGCCGAAGATCGACAGCGGGATCGACACCGCGATGATCACGGTCGAACGCCAGCTTCCGAGAAACAGCAGAATCATCAAGCTGGTCAAAGCCGCGGCGATGATGCCTTCGATCGCGACGCCGCTGATCGCCGCGCGGACAAAAATCGACTGGTCATTGAGCGGCACCACCGTCAGCTGCTCGGGCCATGAAGCCTTCATGTCGCCGAGCTTGGCGCGGATGCCGTCGACGATCGCCAGCGTCGAGGTCGCGCCGTTCTTCAGTACCGACATCAGCACCGAACGCGCGCCGTCGACATGGACGATATTGGTCTGCGGCGCACTGCCGTCATGCACATTGGCCACATCCCGGATATGGATCATGTTGCCGCCGACCACCTTGATCGGCAGGTCAGCCAGGCCCATGATCTCGACCGGCGCATTGTTCAAGCGAAGCGAATATTCAAGGCTGCCGATCTTTTGCGTGCCGATCGGCACCAGCACGTTCTGCGCCGCCAGCGCGTTCGCCACATCCACCGCCGATAGCCCGCGCGCCTGCATCGCTGGCACGTCGAGGTCGATCTGCACCAGCCGCTGTTTGCCGCCATAAGGCCAGGGAATCGCCGCCCCGGGAACCGTCACCAGCGGCGGGCGCACCAGGTTCACCCCGAGGTCGAACAGATTCTGCTCGGACAGCCCCGCGCCCGACATCGCGAGCTGCAGGATCGGCACGGTCGAGGCGTTGTAGTTGAGGATCAGCGGAGGGGTGATGCCGGGCGGCATCTGCCTGACCGCAGTCTGCGAGATCGAGGTGACCTGCGCATTCGCCACCGCAATATTGACGCCAGGCTGGAAGAAGATCTTGACGATGCCGATGCCGGCGTAGGAATTGGCCTCGATATGTTCGATGTCGTTGACCGTCGTCGTCAGGCTGCGCTGAAAGGGCATCAGGACGCGGCCTGACATCTGCTCGGGCGACAGGCCGGTGTATTGCCAGGCAACCGAGATCACCGGGATCCTGATCTCGGGAAAGATGTCGGTCGGCATGCGCAGCGCAGCCAGCGGGCCGATGATCAACATCAGCAAAGCCATCACCACGAAGGTATAGGGCCGCTGCAGCGCAATGCGGACGATGCCTACCAGCAAGTCAAGCTCCCGGTCCGCTGCAAAGCGGTATCGAAGGGTCTGTTCAATTTCATTGTTTCGCGACCAGCAGTTTTTTGTTTTTGGAGGCGCCACCGATACGGTCAGCAGCGCCGGGAATCAGTTCATCGAGGTTGACATGCAAGCGCTGCAGCAAATGCAGCAACTGCTCGCGCTCAGTGCCCGACAAGCCGGCCATCGACTCAGCGCGTGAATCATCTGACACGCGCCAGATTTCTTCCAGCACCGGACTGGACTGGCTCAACAGGAACAGTTGGTGTGCGCGTCCGTCACTGGGGTCAGGCCGACGTTCGATCAGGCCATCGGCCGCCATGCGCTCGAGCAGGCGCCCGAGCGTCATCGGATCGATGTCGGTCAGGTAAGCCAGGCGTACCTGCGAAATGCCTTGGTTGCGCTGCAAATAGCAAAGTGCCTTGCATTGATCGAGCGTCAGGCCGAGGTCCACCGAATGGCGCTCGAAATTGCGCGCGTACAGGCGCGACAGATCCCGGATCAGGAAGCCGAAATTGCGCAAAGGGTCGATCGATCCGGTATTCAGCAATTTGAATTTTTAATTAATACTATCGAATGATATTATATAGATCAAATCCGATAGACCTATCAACCTGCCGGGCAGAGCAAATCGAGGGGGACTGCGCGGTTACAGCGCCATCGACGGTCGCAGCGCCATCGCGGCGCGCCAGCGCTTCAGGTTCTGATGCTGCTCACCGGGCCGCACGCGCAAAACCCGCGCGAAGTCGACCACCACCACGGCCGTGATGTCAGCGATGCTGAAGCCGCAGCTGGCAATGCTGTCGCGATCCCCCAACTGCGCATCGATCGCATCGAAGAAGCGCTGCACGCGGTCGAGGCCGCGTTGCGCCAGTTCGGGAATCTGCGCATAGTCGACCGGCCCCGGCAGGGCCCGACCTTTCATGGCTGGCGAGCCATTGCGCAGCGCTTCGGCAACAGCCATCAGGCCGTCGAATTCGCAGCGCCAGTTCCAGCTGGCGATCTCGGCTTTCTCCATCGGCGTGCGGCCCAGCAAAGGCGGCTCGGGGTAGCGCGCTTCCAGATAAGCGGTGATGGCGGCGTTATCGGTCAACACCGCGCCGTCTTCCAACTGCAGCGCCGGGATCGTGCAAAGCGGGTTGATCGCACGGTAGGCAGCACCGAGCTGTTCGGCCTGGGTCAGGTCGACGCTGACTGTTGCGTGGCTGATGCCCTTTTCGGCCAGCAGGATACGCGCGCGGCGCGGGCTCGGCGCCATGCCGTAGTCATACAGAGTGATCATCGGTTTTCCTTGAATGAAACTTTCATGGCTGCAGCATGGCCACGGCATATTTTTCTCGCCTGAAGCGCAAGGTCTTGAATGTACCCGGCTACCAGTTGCAGCCGTCACCCTTGACTGCGCCGGCGACCAAGGGCACGACCGCCAGCAAGCCCATGCCGCTGTAGGCCTGGCGACAGTCCTTCTTGGCGGCCTTGGCGACTTCATCGGCCAGCCTGGAGGGCCGCTCGGGTGGACGCGGCAGCATCTGCAACAAGCCATGCGAGGCCCCGCGCGAAGTCTCGCCGCCGCGCGGCAGATTCAAATTCAGCCTTGGCGCCAAGGGCGCAGCTGCGACCGGCGGCGCCGCATCGGGCGCTGGTTTGGCCTCGGCGGACCCAGGTCCCGCGAGAATCGGCGTGGTTCCGGCCAGGCTACCGGTTGGGCTGAGCGGCGGGGTATTTCCCTCCAAAGGCTGCAAGGGCTGCAGCGGCGCAAGCTTGGCCACCACCGGCTCGCTTGCTGCTGGCGCCATGGCTTGCACCTGCTCTTGCCGTGACGCCACCGGTGCGGCGATGTCGGACAGGGTGACGATGCGCGCCGGCGTGATCGGCGTGATCGGCGCGATCGGCTTGGCCGAATCCGCCACCGGCAAATCAGGCTTGATCGGCTGAACCGCCTGTTCGGCCGCCGCGCCGATTGCCGACAGCTTGGCCGCGCGCTCGACCCTGGGCCGGCCGATCGATTCGCTCGACAAGCGGCGCAAAGCCGCGGTCGGCTGCGGCAACTCGGGCATGGTAGGCAAGGCTGGCGCAGCCGTGTCGCCGGGCTGCGCGGAATTTTCCGGACTCAAGGCCTCGTGCGGCGTTGCGGCCGGGGCGGCCTGCTGCGGCGCAAAGGCGCGCGGCGATCCAGCCTCGCGCTGGGATCCACCAGAGCGCTGCGGTTCTCCTTGTGGCTTGTAAGTCTCCAGGCTGGCTGTGGGAACCTTGCTCGGCGTCTCGCCGCCGGTCAAGCTGACGCTCAAGCGTCCCCAGACGCCATCACCGCGCAGCGCCATGCCGGCCGGCGCGCTGCCGAACAAGATGATCACCAGCAAATGCAGCAGCAGCGCCAGCGTCACGCAGCGGCGCAACCTGGGACCTTCCAGCGAGGCCAGCGGCTGGATCGCAGCAAATCGCAGCGCTTGGTCGATCATTGGGTTGAGGGACAATCAATCTTTGACAGCATTGCGCAAACTGTTTCAGCTGAGCCAAAACACCAGAATCTCCGACAAGCGGACAGCCCTGGTTTCCGGCCACAACCTGACCTGCGCAAGCCCCGCGAATCCGGCCTTGATCATGCCCTGACTGCAGATGAATGCTTCTATTATTCACGCTGAAAAATCAGCGCTTCCGGCAGAAATCGGCGTTATCTTCGACTTTGGAGGTCAACGCTGGACGATCCGCCGCCCCAAGCAATTCGTGCTGGTGTTTGAAGGGCTGGCCGGTCTGGCGGCCGACCAACAGGGCGATTACCTGCACGACTTCCTGCTGGCGCCAACTTGCCGCGAGGCCTTCTACGACCTGATCGACGCGACCGGTCTGGTGGTCTGCCTGAATCTGCCGACCAGCCACCCGAGCTATCGCGATGTGCGTGGCCGCTCGAGCAAAGGCCGGCTCAGCCAGGGCGAGTATTACCACCATGACGGCTGCTCGGGCCCGCAAAAACCCCGTTTCGTCGAAATCCGCTGCCCTTACCAGAACGTGACCCGCTCGGTCGCCACCGCAGTGGCGCCGCACCGCCAGGTGGTCGCCGCGATGCTGAGGATGCTGCCGGATGAGTTGGCCGGCAGCCAGGCCATCATCGACTGCGCAGCCCTGGCCGAAGGCAACGATGCGCTACTCGACCCATTGCAGGGTCTGATCACCCGCAGCGTGAGGCGCAACCTCGAGGCGGAAGCGGCGCGCGAATATTTCAGGCAGGTTGACCTGGCAGCCGACGCCTATTTCGAGCCCTGGCAACTCGGTGAAAGCCGCTTGATTGCCAACGCCAACGCCGGCATCACGATGCAGCATCGGCGCGCCTACCAGCAGGTCAATCGGGTCGGCGTGGCCAATGGCAATCTGCTCAAGCGCTGGCCGAACGAGGAATTGCTGCTGCCGGGTCAGACCCTGGATACGGCGTTTCTGGACGCGATGTGCAGCGAAGAAGACGGCGCCTGCCAGCGCTAGGCAGTCAGTTCAAGCATCGCAGCACCCAGCGCTTCAGCCACTTCGATGCCGTCGACGCCGGCCGACATGATGCCGCCCGCATAGCCGGCACCTTCGCCGGCCGGATACAGCCCGGCAACGTTGACGCTTTGCAGATTCCTGCCGCGGTTGATGCGCAGTGGCGATGAAGTACGCGTTTCAACGCCGGTCAGTACCGCGTCGGGCATCGCAAAACCCTTGATCTGGCGCTCGAAGGCTGGCAGCGCCTCGCGGATCGCGTCGAGCGCATAGGCGGGCAGGCTGCCGCGGCCCGGCTCAGCCAGATCGGTCAGCGTGATGCCGGGCTTGTACGAAGGCTCGACCGAACCGATTGCGCTGCTGCGCTGGCGCTTGATGAAATCGCCGACCAGCGCGCCCGGCGCGCGATAGCCGCCTTCGCCGAGTTGGTAGGCGCGCGACTCCCAGATGCGCTGGAAAGCCATGCCGTCGAGCGGGTTGACCAGGCCTTCATGGAGGCCGTCCTGCCGGTAATCCTGGGGCGAAATGCCGACGACGATGCCGGCATTGGCGTTGCGCTCATTGCGCGAATATTGGCTCATGCCGTTGGTGACGACGCGCTCGACCTCCGAGGTCGCCGCCACCACCGTGCCGCCGGGACACATGCAAAAGCTGTAGACCGATCGGCCGTTCGAGGCATGGTGGACCAGCTTGTAATCGGCAGCGCCGAGTATCGGGTTGCCGGCATTCGGGCCGAAGCGGGCGCGATCGATCAGGCTTTGCGGATGCTCGATGCGGTAGCCGATCGAAAACGGCTTGGCTTCCATGCGGACGCCGCGCTGGTGCAGCATCGTAAAAGTGTCGCGTGCGCTGTGGCCGAGCGCCAGGATCACATGGTCGGCATCAATTTGCTCGCCCGAAGCCAGCGTCACGCCGCGAATCGATTTCCCGGCCGGGCCGTCTTCGATCAAGACATCGCTGACACGCTGCTCGAAACGGACCTCGCCGCCCAGCGCTTCGATTTCAGCGCGCATCCGGCTGACCACGGTGACCAGGCGGAAAGTGCCGATATGCGGCTTGGCGACAAAGAGGATTTCTTCCGGGGCGCCGGCCTTGACGAATTCGTCCAGCACTTTGCGCGTCAGATGGCGCGGATCGCTGATCTGGCTCCAAAGCTTGCCATCAGAAAAAGTGCCTGCGCCGCCTTCACCGAACTGCACATTCGATTCGGGGTCCAACTGCCCCTGGCGCCACAGCGCCCAGGTGTCCTTGGTGCGCTCGCGCATCGCCTTGCCACGCTCAAGCACGATTGGTCGCAAGCCCATCTGCGCCAGAATCAAGGCCGCAAAAATGCCGCAAGGGCCGAAGCCGATCACTACCGGGCGTGGCTTTGACTCGGCATAAAAGTCAGCGCCCGCATGGCCGGCAAAGCGGTAGCTCATATCGGGCGTCGGCCGGACATGAGGATCGCCGGCCCAGCGTTGCAAGGCCGCCGCTTCGTCGGCGAGTTCGCAATCGACCGTATAGATCAGCTGCACCGCCGATTTCTTGCGCGCGTCGTAGCTGCGCTTGAAGACCGTGAACCCCAGCAGCGCAGCATCCGCCAAGGCCAGGCGCTGCAGCAAAGCAGGGCGCAAGGCTTCCTCGCCATGGTTCAGCGGCAGACGGAGTTCGGTCAGGCGCAGCATGATTGCATCGGGCAAAAAGAAACAGGCCCTTTCAAACGAGAGGACCTGTTGTCAATGCGGTCAGGGCTGGCAAGCAGCCTGCCCAGCGGGCTATCAGCCGCCTTTGCTTGGGCGCTTGCCCGGGTTCTTCTTGCTGCGGGTATGGGCGCCGCGCTCAAGGCTGCGCTTCTGGCCATGGCCAGCGGTGGCGGTCACGCCAACAGGACTTGCAGGCCGGGGAGTGGCACGGCGATCAGCTTCGGTAACTATTTTGTTGGCCATGTTTGGCTCCGGTCAGAGGAATTGGTTTTCAGACGAATCGCGGATTTTACTGTGTAACTGGAGATCCGTCACTGAATCGTTGTCAACAGACCCAAATCGATGCCCACAAATCAGGCCAGAACTTCATTTGCGCAGCGCAGCGTCCTCGATCAGGACCGCATAGGCATAGCCTGATCCAAGGTTCACATCGGTGCGAACCAGGCCCTGCGCGGTGACGACATCACCGACGGCGGCGCTGTCCTTGCTGGTCACGACGATGTCATGGCTGCCATCGGCGGCATTGCCGGAACCGTCCTGCAGATGCAGCCAGTTCTTGCCCATGATGCCGAAGCTGACCTTCATCACCTGGCCGCGCAACTGCACCGGCTTGTCCTTCAATGCGAGCCGACCTTTGACCAGTTCGGCCACCGTTTTCGCATCGGCGCCGCTGGCCTTGGTCACACTGACCGGCGCTGTGCCAGTGGCAGCCGTTGCGACATTGAGTGCGGCTTGTGGTTTAGCAGGGTCGGCGAGATAGCCGAACCAGATCTTGTCGAACTTGGTCTTCAGCGTCCGGCTCTCGAAGTCTTGCATCAGCACCGGTTTGCTGACCGTGACCTGCGCGCCTTTCTTGACCGCAGCGGTCGGCACGGCAGCCCAAACCTTGCCTTCAGCGGTCTTCAGTTGCAGATAGGTGTAGCTGTCGACGTTCTTGATGTCGATCACTTCGCCCTTCAGATTGGGCGCTTCGATGGCAAATGCCAGCAAGGGGGCGGCGGCGACAAGGAACAGGGCGGCTCTGAATGAAATCATGGCGGATGCTTCGGGCAAAGATGCCGATCATCTGGCAATGGCCAGTTTCACCCTTGATGGAAGTCAAGTACTTTGCGCTTGCCCGGAGGGCGCGGCGTGGCGTTGAAAGCCCTGGGCTGCGCGCATCAGTTGCTTGGTGTAATCGCGCTCGACGCGGCCCGCCGCCAGCGCTTGGGCCGACAGCGTTTCGACCTCGCGGCCGGACTGCATCACCATCAAGCGCTCGCAAAGATGGGTGACGACGGCCAGATCATGGCTGACCATCAGGAAGCTCAAGCCGCGCTCGCGGCGCAGCGACTCCAGCAGGTTCAAGACCTCGGCCTGCACCGACGCGTCGAGCGCCGAGGTGGGCTCGTCGAGCAGCAGCAAAGAAGGCTCCAGAATCAAGGCGCGGGCGATCGCGACGCGCTGGCGCTGGCCGCCCGACAGTTGGTGCGGATAACGCCAGCGAAAGCCCCGTCCCAGCCCGACCGCTTCGAGCATGTCGGTGATGCTGCTTTCGCTGTCGCCGATGCCATGGATCGCCAGCGGCTCGGCCAGAATCCGGTCGACCGTATGGCGCGGATGCAGCGAGCCATAGGGGTCCTGAAAGACCATCTGCACGCTGCGCCGGAAGGCCTTGCTGCCCGGCGCCGGCAACGCACCCTCACCGCTCAGTTTGACGCTGCCAGCGTGAATGGGCGCCAAGCCGCAGATCGCGCGCAACACGGTTGATTTACCCGAGCCCGATTCCCCGACCAGCCCGAAGCTCTCGCCCGGCCCGACCGCAAAACTCAGGTCATGCAGGGCGGTGAATTCGCCATAGCGCACCTGCAGGCTCTTCACCTCCAACCCCAGCTTCATAGCAGCCAATCCGCCTGACGCTGCAGCGTCGGCAAGGGATGACGCTGCGCCTGCAATTGCGGCAGGCAGTTCAGCAGGCCCTGCGTGTAGGGATGGCGGGCTTGCTGCAGTTGCTGCGCGGCGATTTCCTCGACGATGCGCCCGGCATACATGACCAGCACGCGGTCGCAAAAACTCGCCACCAGCCGCAGATCATGCGAGATGAAGATCAAGCCCATGCCGCGCTGCGCGGTCAGCTGGTCGAGGATGGCCAGCACCTGCAACTGCACGGTGACATCAAGCGCCGAAGTCGGCTCGTCGGCAATCAACAATTCGGGTTCGGCGATCAACATCATCGCCATCATCACGCGCTGCCCCATGCCGCCCGATAGCTGGTGCGGGTACAACTCACAAACACGCGCCGGATCGGTGATCGCCACATCGGCGAGTGAGCGCAGCACAAGTCGCCTGACTTCGGCGGCAGGCAAGGTCTGATGTGCCAGCAAGGTCTCGCTGATCTGTACGCCGATGCGCAGCACCGGATTGAGCGAGTATTTGGGGTCCTGCAGAATCATCGCCATGCGCCGACCGAGCATCAGGCGGCGCTGGGCGGCACTCACTTGCAGCAGATCGACACCTTTGAAATTGAGCCGCTCGGCGCTGACGATCGCTTCCGGCACCGAAAGGCCGAGGATCGCGCGGCCCAGCTGCGATTTGCCCGAACCCGATTCGCCGACGATACCGAGTCGCTCGGCGCCCATCGTGAAGCTGACGCCGCGCACCGCTTCAACCAAGGCGCCGTCGCGGGCGCGAAAGCTGACGCGCAGGTTCTCCACTTCGAGCAAGGACTGCGCTGCCTGAAAGCCTTGAGCTGCGCTCATGGGGCGGCTTTCGGATCCATTGCGTCGCGCAGACCATCGCCGAGCAGATTGAATGCCAGGCTGACGATGAAAATCGCCAGGCCGGGGCCGGCGGCGACCCACCATTGGTCGAGCACATAAGCGCGCCCGGCGGCGATCATTGCGCCCCATTCCGGGCTGGGCGGCTGGGCACCGAGGCCGAGAAAGCCCAGACCGGCAGCGGTCAGGATGATGCCGGCCATGTCCAGCGTCACCCGCACGATCACCGACGGCAGGCACAAGGGCATGATGTGGCGCAGCACGATGCGCCAGGGCGAAGCGCCGAGCAAGCGCATCGCGGCGATGTAATCGGCCTGGCGGATCGTCAGCGTCTCGGACCTTGCCAACCGCGCATAAGGCGGCCAGGAGGTGATCGCGATCGCCAGCACCGCGTTCTCGATGCCGGGGCCGAGCGCGGCGACAAAAGCCAGCGCCAGGATCAGCCGGGGGAAGGCCAGGAAGATGTCGGTGATGCGCATCAGCAGCGCATCGGCCCAGCCGCCAAGGTAGCCGGCCAGCGTGCCGACCAGCAGCCCGATCGGCGCGGCCAGCAGCGCCACCAGCGTGACGATGAACAGCGTGATGCGCGAACCGTAAAGGATGCGCGAATAGATGTCGCGCCCCTGGTCATCGGTGCCCAGCCAATGAACGCCAGACGGTGGCAGCAGCCGGGTCGTCATCAGGTCGCCGACATCGGGGGGGTAAGGTGCGAGCCAGGGCGCCAGCGCTGCCAGCAGGATCAGGCCCAGCACCAGCAGCAGGCCGAGCAGGGCCAGCCGGTTGCGCGCGAAACTGCGCCAGCCGGCATAAGCCCGGCCCAGCGCCGCCTGCCGGCGCGATTGCGGCTGCTCGCTGAGCAGCCATTGGGTCAAGGTTTCAGCGCTCATCTTGTGCGCGGATCAAGCATCCGGTAGAGCAGGTCGGACAACTGGTTCAGCGCGATGAAGACCGAGCCGACCACCAGCGTGCCGCCCAGCACCGCATTCATGTCTGCGTTCTGCAGCGAATTGGTGATGTACAGGCCCAGGCCCGGCCAGGCGAACACCGTCTCGGTCAGCACCGAACCTTCGAGCAGCCCCGCATAACTCAGCGCGATGACGGTGACCAGCGGCACCGCGGCATTGCGAAGCGCATGGCGCCAGATGATGCGCGATTCGCTCAAGCCTTTGGCGCGTGCCGCGATGATGTACTCAGCCCCCAGCTCTTTCAACATGAAGCTGCGCGTCATGCGGCTGATGTAGGCGAGCGAAAAATAACCGAGCAGCGCTGCCGGCAAGGCCAGATGGGCAAGCCCGTTGCAAAAAGCCGGCCAATCGCCGGCCAAGGCAGTGTCGACCAGCATCAGGCGTGTCACCGGCACGATGCTGTATTCGAAAGCGATGTCGATGCGCCCGGGGCCGGCCACCCAGCCGAGCCTGGCGTAGAACAGCACCAGCCCCATCAGGCCGAGCCAGAAGATCGGCACCGAATAGCCGATCAGGCCCATCACCCGCACCAACTGATCAGCAAAACGCCCGCGCCGCACCGCCGCCCAGACCCCCAGCGGCACGCCCAGCAGCACACCGATCAGGATGCCCGCGCTGGCCAGTTCCAGCGTCGCCGGAAAAGTCCGCGCGATGTCGTCGAGCACCGGCCTGGAAGTCAGCAACGAGACGCCGAGATCACCCTGCACCACCTTGCTGACGTAAAGCAGGAACTGGCTCGGCAAGGGCTGATTCAGCCCCATCTCCTCGCGCACCCTGGCGATCTGTTCCTCGCTGGCGCGGTCGCCAACGACGGCCAGCGCTGGATCTACCGGCACCACCCGGCCGATGAAAAAAGTCACCGCCAGCAGGCCCAGATAGGTCAGCGCCAGGCTCAGGACAAAGCCGCCCAGCCCCGTCGCAG
>CANFIC010000096.1 GCA_947446685.1 Burkholderiales bacterium | reverse complement strand
GACCTGCAGACGACGATGGTCTATGTCACCCATGACCAGGTCGAAGCGATGACGCTGGCTGACCGCATCGTCGTGCTCTCGGCCGGCAGGATCGAACAGGTCGGCACGCCGCTGGAGCTGTACGAACACCCGGTCAACCAGTTTGTCGCCGGCTTCATCGGCTCACCGAAGATGAATTTCATCGCTTGCGAGTTGGTCGAAGCGTCATCCCAGGCGGCCATTGTGAAGCTGGGCAATGGCGACTTGATCCGCTGCGCGGTCAATGCGTCAAACGCGCAGGCCGGTGCAAGCCTCGTGCTGGGGATGCGCCCCGAACATTTCGTCGTCAACGGGTCCGACAACCTGATCGATTGCGGCGTCACTTTCGTCGAGTCGCTCGGCAGCACCACCCATGCTTATTGCGCCTTCCCCGGCCTTGAAGATGGTCTGACCTGCCAGTTCGACGGCCGCACCAAGATCCGCGCTGGTGATCGGCTCAGCTTGAGCTTGCCGACTGAAGCTTGCTACTTGTTCGATCAACTAGGGCTGGCATTCCAACGCCTGGCCGCCGAGGCTGGCGCGTGAGGAAAATCGCCGCAATCTTGCTGCCGCTGCTGCTGGCGCCGCAGGTGCAGGCCGAAAGCCCGAAGCTGCTGGTCTGGATCAATGGCGACAAGGCTTACAACGGCCTGCAAAAAGTCGGCAATGAATTCGAAAAAATCTCGGGCGTCAAGGTGATCGTCGAGCATCCGGTCGACGCGACCGACAAGTTCCAGCAGGCGGTCGGCGCCGGCAAAGGCCCCGACATCTTTTGCTGGCCGCATGACCGGGTCGGCGAATGGGCCAAGTCCGGCCTGCTGACGCCGCTGAGCCCGGGCAAAAAGCTCATGGCTGAAATCGAAGACAGCGCCTGGAAGGCCTTTGGCTACAAAGGTCGCGTCTGGGGTTACCCGATTGCGATCGAAACCACCGGACTGATCTACAACCGCGCCCTGGTGAAAACGCCACCGGCGACTTTTGACGAAGTCATCGCGCTCGACAAGCGTTTGAGCGCCGCCGGCAAACATGCCATTCTGTGGGACTACAACAAGAGCTTTTTCAGCTGGTCGCTGCTGGCCGGCGCTGGCGGACAGATCTTTGCCCGCGATACGCAAGGCGAATACGACGCGACTGCGGTCGGCGTCAACAATGCCGGCGCCTTGGCCGGCGCTTCAATGATTGCGCGCTTGCTGCGTGACGGCCATATGCCCAAGGGCGCACGCTATGCCGAAATGGAAGGCGCATTTGCCAAAGGCGATGTGGCGATGATGATCTCGGGCCCCTGGGCCTGGGACAACGCCAGGAAAGCCGGTATCGATTTCGGCGTGGCGCCGATTCCCGATGTGATCGCCGGACGGCCTTCGCAGCCCTTTGTCGGCGTGCTCGGCTGCATGATCGCCGCACCGAGCAAGGTCAAGGACATCGCGCGCGAATTCATTGAAAACCATCTGCTGCGGCCGCAAGCATTGAAGATACTCGACGCCGATGTGGCGATTGGCGTGCCGGCCAACAAGGCTTTTTATGCCGAACTGGCAGTCAACCCCTTGATCCGCGCCAGCATGGAAAATGCGCGCCGCGGCGAGCCGATTCCCAATATCCCCGAAGTCGGCCGGTTCTGGACCGCCATGGACGCAGCCCTGGAAGCCATCACCAATGGTCTGCAATCGCCCAAGGACGCGCTCGACGGCGCGGCCGCTCGCATGCTGCTCAAGCCATGAACAATCCTGTCGCCAACTACAGCCGCATGCCGGCCACGCTGGCCGAGCGCATCGTGCAATGGCTGCGCTGGCCGCTCACCGCTCTGGCCATGCTGGCAGCGCTCTACCTGAGCTTCATGATCAATGCAGCGGGCCAACAGGTCTGGGCGGTCGGTGCGCTGGCGCTGTTTTCTGCCGGCTTTTACATCTACCTCAGCCAAACCGGGTTTGCCTACCGCTATTTGTTCCCCGGCATCGCCGGGATGCTGTTGTTCATCGCCTTTCCACTGATCTACACCGCCCAGATCGGCTTCACCAACTATTCGTCGGCCCATCTGCTGAGCCAGCAGCGGGTGCGCAGCTACCTGCTCGACCAGCATCAAGCGGTGCAGGCGCAGGTGCAGCCATTCAGCCTGCATGCCGAGGGTCAACGCTTTCGCTTGCTGCTGAGCGACCCCGAGACAGCCAGACCGGCCTGGGTCTCGGCGCCGCTGGACCTGAACAAGCCAGGCAGCGTGAGCCGGGTCGAGATGCAGGCAGCCAGCGCTTCATTGCCTCTGCCGCTGCCGCTGCGCGACTTGATTGCGCATCGCGATGCCTTGATGCAGCTGACCTTGCTGCTGCCGGCCAGCACCGGTCTGGATGAATTGCATTACCTCGGCCTGCGCGAATTCGGTCCGGTCAAAAGGGAATGGCAGGCGCTCGACGACGGCGGCTTGAAGCGACTGTCCGACGGCCAGGTCTACCAACCGAGCTTGCGCAGCGGCTACTTCGAAAACGGCGCCGGCGAAGTCCAGCAACCGGGCTTCAAGGTCAGCGTCGGCTGGCAGAACTACACCCGCATGCTGCTCGACGCCGATTTCCGCGGCCCTTTCCTGGCGATCTTCATCTGGACGGTGCTGTTCTCGCTGTTGACCGTGTTCTGCGCCACCGCGATCGGCATGCTGCTGGCCGTGTTGCTGAACTGGGAGGACCTGCGCTTCCGCGGCGTTTACCGCACCTTGCTGTTCCTGCCTTACGCGGTGCCGGGCTTCATCTCGATCCTGGTCTTCAAAGGCCTGTTCAACCAGAATTTCGGCGAAATCAACGCGATCCTCGACGCGCTCTTCGGCGTCAAACCGGCCTGGTTTGCCGACCCGCTGCTGGCCAAGCTGATGCTGGTGATTGTCAATGTCTGGCTCGGCTATCCCTACATCATGATCCTCTGCGCGGGTCTGCTGAAGGCGATTCCAGCCGACCTGTACGAAGCTTCGGCGGTCGCGGGCGCCGGCCCGTTGACGAACTTTTTCAAGATCACCCTGCCCCTGGTGATCAAGCCACTGGCGCCGCTGCTGGTCAGCGCCTTTGCCTTCAATTTCAACAACTTCGTGCTGATCGCGCTGCTGACCGACGGCCGCCCCGACTTCCTCTCGACCAAGATCCCGGCCGGGCAGACCGACATTCTGGTGTCTTACACCTACCGCATCGCGTTCAAGGATTCGGGCTCTGACTTCGGCCTGGCCGCAGCGATTTCGACGCTGATCTTCATCCTGGTCGCGGCGCTGTCGCTGATCAACCTGCGCCTGATGCGCAAAGCACAAAGCTGAGGAGCTTCAATGGCAATCGTGCGAGGCCGGCAAGCGCGCTGGCGAGTTTTCGCGGCCCATGGCTTGCTCTGGGTATTTCTGGCGCTGACGCTGTTTCCGCTGCTGGCGATCGTCTCGATCTCGCTGCGGCCGGGCAACTTCGCCACCGGCAACATCATCCCCACCGAGCTCAGCCTCGAGCATTGGAAGCTGGCTCTGGGTATCGCCTACCAAGGTGCTGACGGCAGCTGGGTGCAACCGCCCTTTCCGGTGCTGACCTGGCTATGGAACTCGATCAAGGTCGCGGGCATCTCGGCCCTGCTGATCGTGTTCATTTCGACCACTTCGGCCTATGCCTTCGCGCGCTTGAAGTTCCGCTTCCAGATGCCGATCCTGAACTCGATGCTGCTGCTGCAGATGTTCCCGCCGGTGCTGGCGCTGGTGGCGATCTACGCCATCTTCGAAACCATCGGCAGCTTCGTGCCGGCGCTGGGCATCGAAACCCATGCCGGTGTCGTGCTGGCCTATCTGGGCGGCGTGGCCACCCATATCTGGACCATCAAGGGTTATTTTGAAACCATCCCGGTCGAGATCGAGGAATGCGCGAAGGTCGATGGTGCAAGCCATTGGCAGGCCTTCTTCATGGTGTTGCTGCCGATGGCGCTGCCGATCCTGATGGTGGTGTTCGTGCTCGCCTTTATCGGCTGCATCATCGAATACCCGGTCGCCTCGGTGCTGCTGCGCGAAGAAAGCAATCTGACGCTGGCGGTGGGTTCCAAATATTTCCTGCATGACCAGCGCTTCCTGTGGGGCGACTTTGCCGCCGCCGCCGTACTCTCGGGCCTGCCGATCACCCTGGTCTTCCTGCTCGCCCAGCGCTGGATCGTCAGCGGCCTCACGGCTGGTGGGGTCAAAGGCTAAGCCTGGTTTCCTGCCTGACCGACGCGCCATGCAGGCCGCAGGCCGGAATGCGGGGCCAACGCTGCATTCCGGCCGACTCTCGCTCCTTCAATCGATCATGCGAATTCAAAAACTCCTGCTTCTTGCCTTGCTGAGCTTGCCGATGTTTCACACCGCTGCCGCCACCCTGCCGACGATACGCTTTGACTCGCGCCAGCTTGCGGATAAAACCCCCTTCGGCGCCGTCACTGCCGGCAGCGAAGTCACGTTTTCACTCAGCGCACAACCCGGTGTCAGCCAAGCCAGCCTGGTGGTCGAAATACGCCGACTGGAAGGCAACCAGGATCTGCTCGAATACCGCGAAGTGGCCCGGATCCCGCTGCAAAGAAGCAATGCCGGCAAGGGCCGCGATCGCTGGGTCGGCAGCTACCGGTTTCCCGACAAGGCGATCTACGGCTATTACTTCGAGGTCGAGATCGCTGGCAAAAGCTATCTATTCCAGAACAACGCCGATGAGGTGTACTGGACGCGCGAAAAAGGCTCGATGGGCCTGGGCCAAGTCACAGCAAAGCCCACGACTTCCGCGGCGATCCGCCGCTACCGCCAGACCGTCTACAGCGCCGACTTCAAGGTCCCCGCATGGGCGCGCGATGCGGTTTATTACTACATCTTCCCCGAGCGTTTCCGCAACGGAGACAAGAGCAATGACCCCAAGCCGGGCCTCAGCCGCTATCACGACAAGGGCGTGGAGCTACACAAGAACTGGCTCGACAAACCCTGGAAACCGGGTTCCGGAGATGGCAGCGATGCGGTCTACAACAACGACTTCTTTGGCGGCGACCTGGCTGGCATCATCAGCAAGCTCGATTACGTCGCGGAGCTCGGCGCCAACGTGATTTACATGACGCCGGTATTCAAGGCGGCCAGCAATCACAAATACGACACGGCCGATTACAAGCAGATCGACCCGGCCTTCGGCAGCAATGCAGATTTCGAGCGCCTGAGCGTCGAAGCCGCCAAGCGCGGCATCCGCCTGATCCCCGATGCCTCGCTGAACCACAGCGGCAGCGACTCGGTCTACTTCGACCGATTCAACAACCATGGCGGATCCGGTGCTTTTGCCGGCGGCAAGATCAACCCCGCGTCGCCCTATGCCGACTGGTACCACTTCGACAAAACCCAGACCAACCCTGACAAACAGTACCAGGGCTGGGTCGGCGTCAGCGACCTGCCCGAGTTGAACAAGGCTTCGCCATCATTTCGTCAGTTCGCCTTTGGCGCGCCCGATTCGGTCATGAAATTCTGGCTCGACCGCGGCGCTTCGGGCTGGCGCATGGATGTCGCACCCTGGGTGCCGGATGACTTCTGGCGCGAATGGCGCCAGGCGATCAAAACGCACAAACCCGATGCGCTGCTGATCGCCGAAACCTGGTTCGATGCGAGCAAGTTCTTCCTCGGCGACTCCTTCGACTCGACGATGAATTACATCTTCCGCGACAGCTTGCTCAACTATGCCGCCGGCGGTGCCACCGACAAGATCTACGCCAACATCGAACTGATGCGCGAGGCCTATCCGCCACAGGCTTTTTACGCCTTGATGAACCTGATCTCGAGCCATGACAAGGCGCGCGCCCTGCATCATTTCGGTGATCTTGACGATGGCGATGCCAAGGCCAAGGCCCTGGCAAAACAGCGCTTGAAACTGGCCTTGTTCTTCCAGATGACCTTCCCCGGCGCGCCGACGATTTACTACGGCGACGAAGTGGGTTTGACCGGGGGCGAAGATCCCTACAACCGCGCGACCTACCCCTGGGCCGATGAAGGCGGACAAGCCGACGCCGAGTTACTGGCTGATTTCAAAGCCCTGACACGGCTGCGCTCGACCTACCCGGTGCTGCGCCATGGCAGCATCAGCGCACCGCTTTATCTGGATGCCAACCTGATCGTGCTGGCCCGACAGGACGGCGAGACCTGGGCCATCACCGCGACCAACAATGCCAGCCGCGCGCGCAGCATCAAAGTGAAACTGCCTCCTGCTATGACGGCCAAGATGTTGCGCAATGCCTTGACCGGCGAGCAACTGGCCGTTGATAAAAATGGCCAGCTTCAGCTCAGCGTGCCGGCCTTGTTTGGCAGCCTGCTGGTCACGCCCGTCAGCGGCGCCATCGCCAAACCCATCGCTGCGCTTGCTGGCGTCGACGGTCACAGCAACCTTTCCTGCGAGTCGATTCAGGAGGCTGGCAACCGATCTGCGCAGCAGCAAAGACTGTGCGCTGTTCAAACAACTACCAAAGGAGTCTCCCCATGAAGCGCATCAATCAACTTTTGCTGGGCATCCTGATGCTGGCTGCGACAGCATGGGGCCACAGTGCGCCACTGGGGTCGCCGACGCAACCGGTGGTCAATGTGGGGCGCATCGAGCGGCTGGAAAATTTTCCATCCAGATTCGTCGAAGCGCGTCCGATCGACGTGTGGCTACCCAGCGACTACTCCCCGATGAAGCGCTATGCGGTGATCTATATGCAGGATGGTGCGGGCCTGTTCGACGCCGGCCAAGCCTGGAACCGTCAAGCGTGGAATGTGCATTTGGCGCTGTCAAGATTGATGCAGGATGGAACGGTTCAGGACGCCATCGTGGTCGGCATTCCCAATGGTGGAAAGCACCGCTACAGCGAGTACTACCCTGACAAGTACTTGGCCCTGGCCCCCAAGGACGTGCAGGCGGACTACATACACCGGGCCCAACAGGACAAGTCCCTGGCAGATGCCTACCTGCGGTTTCTGGTGGAAGAACTCAAGCCGGCCATCGACCAGCGCTACGCCACAAGACGGGGGCCTGAAGGCACCTTTGTCATGGGCTCCAGTATGGGCGGCATGATTTCCATCTATGCCCTTTGTGAATATCCAGAGGTTTTCGGTGGCGCTGCCGGTTTGTCCACTCATTGGGTAGGACGCCCAAGCAAATGGGGTGCACCGGAGAAACTGCAAAACGCCGGCCTGCCTTTGGCAGCATTCAACTACCTGCAGGGCCGCTTGCCAATGGCAAATACACGCCGTTTGTACATGGACCATGGCACCATCGGGCTGGATGCCATCTATGGAATTCACCAGAAGATCGTGGATGAAATCGGTAGGGAAATGGGCTACGACTCGGCTCATTGGCAAAGCCGTATTTTTGAAGGCACCGGACATAGCGAGGCAGATTGGTCCGCCAGGGTGGACATTCCGCTGCAGTTCTTGCTCGGCAAACCCTAGCTGATGGCATAGGGATGAAATCAATATGCTTGATGCAGCCTTGATCAACTCCTGGTTGCCTGGACGCCTGGCGCCATGCCAGCCGGGCATACTGCCTGTGCTGCCCTGGACAGAACTCGCCAACGCCTTGCGTTATCTCGTTGCGAAACATGAAGCTGTCTGAACTTTACCGTCAGCACCACAAATTGCTGGAGCGCTATGTGCGGCGCTTGCTGGGGAACGCCGATGAGGCGGCAGATGTCTCGCAAGAGGCTTTTCTGCGGGCTTATGCTGCAGAGCTTGGCAATGCAACACCCTTGAGTGAGGCCTTGCTCTATACCGTTGCACGCAACCTGGCGTTGACCGAACTGCGAAAGCGCACGTTCAGGGCCACTGACACAATGGGGGACCTTGGCGACTTGGAACTGTATGCTCCAGGCGGCAATCCGGAAGCCCATCTTGAGCAACAGCAGATGATTGCGGCGATCGAAAAGGCAATGTCAAAGATGGCCCCGAAATGCCTTGAAGTTTTCAGGCTGCGCAAAATTGAGGATGTCCCCCATGCGGTTATTGCGAGGCAACTGCTCATGTCCCCGAAGACGGTAGAGCGCCACATGACACGTGCACTTCAGCTATGCCATGAAGCGCTGCTGGAAGAGACCGAACAGTCGGGCGCGCTGGCCTTGACCGTGGCCGGCAGGAGGCGACAGGAATGAAGGCCAAGGTGATCCCCTTGCACCCTGATGACTCATCTGCCTCGGATGCGCAGGAATGGATCGTTCGCATCGATTCAGGTCGGCTGACTGCCCAAGAGCGACAAGACTTGCAGGCATGGTTGGCGCAGGACCCGACTCATCCGAAACTGCTCGACACCCATGCGCTTCTTTGGTGCGAAGCCGCTCGGGCAAATTTTCCACCGATTGCATCGGGCTCATCTGGTCCGGTTGAAGCCAAGGGGCGGTCCTTCACCGCAGGCATCGGAGCGCCATCACTGAACTGGCTGCAGAGCCGAACCGCCTGGGCCTTGGCTGGATTGATCACAATGGGTCTGGCCTTCGTGATATGGGGTACGCCGATTGGCAAAACCTTCAGCCCGGCGGGCGCCCCGCTCGCAATGCCGACATCGATGACGACTGACATCGGTCAGCATCTCAAGGTTCCTCTGGCGGATGGATCACTGATCCAATTGAACTCAGCGTCCACCATCCAGGTGGCGTACAGCAAGGAGCGCCGCCTTGTGGTGCTGGACAAGGGAGAGGGTCTCTTCGATGTAGCAAAGGATGCGCAGCGCCCCTTTGAGGTCATGGCAGGAACCACCACCATACGCGCCATAGGCACAAGATTCTCGGTACTCCGACTGCCAGATGGCAGAACCGATGTCACCGTGTTCGAAGGGGTGGTCGAGATATTGAGAGAGCAAACCGCGAATACCGATCAGCCCCTTCGGCTGGCTGCTGGACAGACGGTGACAGCAAAGGCCAACAAGATGGTCTTGCAGGAACTTGCCAAGCCTGCCTTGGCAAACAAGCTGGCTTGGCAGGAAGATCGCATCATCTTCGACAACGTCACCTTGGACGAAGCGATTGCGCAGGTCAATCGATATTCACGGATTCCGCTGCGTATTACGGAACCGGGCTTGATGGGTCTGCATGTGTCGGGCGCATTTTCAACCTCAGATGTTCCCGTCTTCTTGCGCAGCCTGGAACAGGGTTTTGGATTGCATGTCGAGCGCAATGCCGAGGCCTACCTTATTTCCAGATCCAGCCTGCGATAAGCCGGCCCACACTCGCCCACGGGTTTTCCCTTTGGGGGGTAGCAAGGAGTGGCGCGTCATACCAGGGACGATGCATGCAATGTGCTGCTCGCTCAATCATTCACAACGAGGAGTCCTGGATGCTGTCTTCCCCCAAATTGTTGCGCCCTGCAGCGCTCGCAGCTGCGCTTTTGTGCGCAAGCTTGTCCATCATGCCGACTGCACACGCACAGGCAGTACCGCAAAGCCTGTCCTTTGAGATACCCGCGCAATCGGCGGAACAGGCGCTGAAACGATTTACGGAAGTCACCAAATTCCAGTTGCTCTACGCACCTGAAGTCGTGCGGGGGGTTGTGACGAAAACCGTTTCGGGGACGATGTCTCCACGCGAAGCCCTGACGCGCATGCTTGAGGGCAGCGCCGTGGTGATTGTCGATACGGGGAATAATTCGGCCACCCTCCGCCCCACGACGGCCGCAGCAACGAATGGAACCGGCAATGAAGTCGCTGCGGCAAATTCTCCTGAGAGCAATTCATTGCAAATGGTCTTGATCACAGGCATCCGCAAGGCGGTTGAGGATGCCATTTCGGTGAAAAGAAACTCGGACAGCATTGTCGAGGCCGTGGCCGCAGAAGACATCGGAAAACTGCCCGATGTGAGCATTGCCGAATCGATTGGGCGCTTGCCGGGCTTGGCCGCACAGCGGGTCGCCGGTCGGGCGCAAACCATCAGCATTCGGGGTTTGTCGCCCGACTTTGCGACCACCTTGCTCAATGGACGCGAGCAAGTCAGCATCGGCGACAACCGCAGTGTGGAGTTTGATCAATATCCTTCAGAGCTGATGAGTGGCGTCACCGTGTACAAGACACCAGATTCAGGTTTGGTTGGGCAGGGGCTTTCAGGCACCATTGATATGCAAACGGTCCGGCCATTGGCCTTCAAAGGCCGGACGATCACCTTCAATGCCCGCAGTGAAAATAATTCCCTCGGCTCAATAGCGGATGCCAAGAATACAGGCCAGCGTTTGAGTACCAGCTATATCGACCAGTTTGCGAACGGCACCATCGGCATTGCCTTGGGCTACTCCCATTTGGACTCGCCCATCTTGTCCAACCAAACTGCCCTGTATGTCCCGTGGAGCACCACAAGCCGCACGGCCATTGGCGTCCCTGCCGGGGCCTTTGCATCAAGCGGCATCGTCTCGACCGCACGCGGCGGCGCCAACACCCGGGACGGCCTGATGGCCACCGTGGAGTGGAAGCCGAACAGTAACTGGTCCAGCGTGCTCGACGCCTATGCGTCGAAATTTGTTCAAACCCAAACCGACCATGTGATGGAGGTTCCCCTAAGCGTGAGCGCCGCCTATGCGCCTGCGTTCAAATACACAGCGACGACAGTCAATGCAAACAATGTGCTGACAGGTGGCTCCATCTCCGGGGTCTCGCCGCTGATACGTGGCATCTATGCCAATCGCGAAGACACCATCAAAGCGCTCGGTTGGAACAACAAGTTCAAGCTCGATGGCTGGTCGCTGCTTGGTGATGTCAATTACTCCAAAGCCCAGCGCGACGAGAAAACGCTGGAAAGCAATGCCATGCTGCGAGATGCAAGCGGCAAATTGATCTTCGATACGATGAATCTGAATTGGGCCGCTGGTGCAAGCCCCACCATCACACCCACCCAAGGCGTCGATGCGAGCAAACTCTACATCGGTACCACCCGGTTTGGTGCGGGCTATGGGACAGTGACCCATGTCGAAGACCAGCTCAAGGGTTTCAAGCTGGTCGCCAATGCGCCTGCCCCGGCTTTCCTGTCGGGCTTATTCAGCGACGCCGACATCGGGCTGAACTACTCCTCACGTACCAAAAGCAAAGCACAGCCCGCGGGGTCCATCACGGCACAATCAACTGTTGCCGGTGGCATTTCGACCATCTCCAGCGATCTACTGGGGAATCCCGTGGGCCTTGGCTTTTCCGGGTCCGGCTCCATTCCCAGCTGGGACGTACCTGGCGTGACAGCCAAGTACATGAATTATTCGCCATCGACCAGCGCGGGGTCGTTCCAGGCGGGCTCGGTCTGGGAAGTGACGGAGAAAATCACAACAGCTTTTGTCAAGGCAAATATCGAGGCGAAATGGGGTTCGGTCAACATCCGCGGCAACACCGGGGTCCAGATTCAATCAACAGACCAGTCTTCCAGTACCCGTGTCTGGGATGGCACTGCGGCAGCAGGCAGCAACTTCAAGCCG
>CANFIC010000095.1 GCA_947446685.1 Burkholderiales bacterium | reverse complement strand
TGATAGGACGGAGTTGCTGTCTGCTACCCGTTTGAACTGCACCACGTCTGCGCGCAGCATGTTCTGCGCGGCAGGCAGGTCAGAACGCAATTCGCTACCGATCGGCCCCACAAATTTGAGGTGGATGCCGAGCCCGGCACTTCTATGCTGGAGCTTATGCAAGAGAGTAAATTCATCAAAACGGGGATCGACTTGCCGGCGCTTGAGGGCCGGCGGACCAAGCGGGCTTCAATCGAGCCCGTGCTCGCCCATATCGTGGCCCATTTCGCCGAACCCTTGTCGCTGGAGGATCTTGCGGCATTGACCGGCTTGAGCATCTGGCGCTTCGCCACGGTGTTCCGCGAGAGAGTGGGTGTCTCACCCTTCCGCTACATCAGTCTGCTACGTGTGCGCCACGCACAGGCGCTGTTGCGTGAAGGTATGCCTGCGGCCAGAGCTGCCAGCGAGGCCGGGTTCTATGATCAAAGCCATTTGTCGCGGCGCTTCAAGCAACTGTGCGGAATGACCCCCGGAGAGTTTCAGATGAAATCCCGCCTTCCATGCTGATGCCAGATGACTTGGCTACGGCGCTGCAACCGGTTGATGCCATGTTCTCGGAAATCGATGATTTGTTGCCGGATCTGATTGCGCTCAGGCACGATCTGCATGCCCATCCGGAACTTGCTTTCGCCGAACATCGCACAGCGGAGTTGGTCGCGCAGGCATTGCGACATTTGGGCCTTGAGGTGCATGCAGGGATCGGCGGCACCGGTGTGGTGGGTGTGCTGCGCCATGGCAGCGGCAGTGGCAGCGTGGCACTGCGTGCTGATATGGACGCCTTGCCGATGCAGGAGCAAAGCGGCCTGGCTTATGCCAGCCTGAACCCGGGGGTGCACCATGGCTGCGGTCATGACGGCCATACCAGCATGCTGCTCGGTGCCGCGCGCCATCTCGCGCGCACGCGGCGCTTTTCCGGCACGATCTACTTTGTATTCCAGCCCGCCGAAGAGGGCCGTGGCGGGGCCCGAGCGATGGTCGCCGACGGCCTGTTCGAGCGCTTTCCCTGCGACGCGGTGTACGCCCTGCACAACTGGCCTGATCTGCCGATCGGGCATGCCCAGACAAGGCCTGGCCCGATCATGGCCGCGGCGGACCGCTTTGACATCGTCGTTCGGGGACGCGGCGGCCATGCCGCACAACCCCAGCACAGCCCGGACGCAATCCTTGCTGCCAGTCAGTTGGTGCTGTTGCTCAATACCATCGTGGCGCGGCGTATCGACCCGGGTGAATCGGCCGTACTCTCGGTGACCCGGATCGAGGGCGGCCAGTCGCATAACGTGCTGCCCGCCGAAGTGATGATCACCGGCACTGTCAGGAGCTTTGATCTGGCCACGCAGGATTTGATCGAGACTGGGTTGCGGGCAACGGCGCAGGGCGTCGCGCTCGCCACCGCCACCGAGATCGAGGTGAGCTATACCCGCTACTACCCGGCCACGATCAACAGCGAAGCTGAAGCCGCACAGGCACTTTTCGCGGCGACTGCCGCAGGTCTGAAAGCCACGGTGGCGCCGCGGCCGGCTTTTACTTCGGAAGATTTTTCATTCATGCTGCAGGCCCGGCCCGGTGCCTATTTGTGGCTTGGCCAGGGACCGGCGGAGCCTGGCGCAAGCCATAGTCGCCCCTTGCATCACCCCGGCTATGACTTCAATGACGCCGTGTTGCCCCTGGGCATTCGTTGGTTTGCGGCTGTGGCTGAGCTTGCCTTGGCTGGCGCGAATTGAGCGCCCGAGCGATCCCGGTTGCAGCCAAGGTGGACGGGCTTTGAGCCAGTTGGCCTTCCGGGTCCGGCGTGTCCACAAATGGCTGGCCATGGTGATTGGCGTGCAGGCCTTGCTGTGGATGTTCAGCGGCGTCTATATGAGTGCCGTGTCTTTGAGCCTGATCCACGGCGACCACCTGGTTCAAACGACCCCGCAGCAAGTCCAGAGTGACCGGCCGCATCTGGAGTTGACGCAGTTGCTGAAGCAGCACCCGAACCTGCGGTCGTGGCGACTCAAGAGCCTGCTGGGGCAAGATGTGCTCGAGATTCGCGAGGGCGAACAGACCTTGCTGATCGACGCTGGCAGCGGCGCCTTGCTGAGCCCGCTACCGTCAGCCACCATCAGCGCGCTAGCTCGCAGCATTTATCGTGGAACAGCGCCGATTAGCACCGTGACCTGGATCACCCAGGCACCCAAGGAAGTTGCCAGGCAAGCGTTGCCCTTATGGGCCGTGCATTTTGATGATGCTGCCGACAGCATCCTTTATTTTTCGCCGACCAGTGGGGAATTGGTGGCACGCCGCCATGAACTTTGGCGCTGGTTCGATTTCCTGTGGATGCTGCACATCATGGACTATGACCAGCGTATCGATGCCAACAACCTGTTGTTGCGCATTTCTGCTTCGCTGGCGCTGCTGTTCTCGCTCAGTGGTGCGGGGTTGCTGGCCTATAGCTTGCGCGGCAAGGCGGGTTCATGATGCCGCGCTGGCTGCGCAAGCTCCATCAGATCGTCGGCCTGTTGGTCGGCCTGCAACTGCTGGTCTGGACCTGCAGTGGCCTCGTCATGAGCTTGCTCGACGTCAAGAAAGTTCGTGGGGAAGAATTCCGGGTGACGTCAACGAGCCCAAGACCTTGGCCTGCGAACGCCTTGTCGGTCGACAGCCTGCTGGGCACAGCGACGGCGCCGGTTCAAAGCATTTCAAGTGGCTGGCTGCTCGAGCAGCCGGTCTATCGCGTGGCCGGCCCGCAGGGCCCCCGTTTGGTCGATGCCAGCAGCGGTGCTGGCATCGTCTTGTCGGCGGAATTGGTGCAAAAGCTGGCGCTTGCTACCTACACCGGGCCTGGCCATCCCGGCCAAGCCGAATTGCTCGAGCCCTCGCTTGAGACCCGTGCCCATGCCGGGCGGGTCTGGCGGGTGGCTTTCTCCGATCGGGAGGACACCACCGTCTACCTGTCGCAGCAGGGTGAATTGCTCTGGCATCGCAATCGAAGCTGGCGGCTCTATGATTTTTTCTGGATGCTCCACATCATGGACTATTCAGGCCGCACCGACTTCAATAATTATTTGCTGCTCAGCATGGCAGTCGGTGGGCTCGGTCTGGCGCTCAGCGGCTTGGGCCTGTTGATAGGACGACTCAGACAAATCAACTGGACTGGTTCGGGCCGGGCCGGTCGCTGCGAGCTAAGTCTTTTTTCGCCCGCTGGCGAGAAACTGCAAACGCTGAAAGCTGTGCCGGGCAAGATCGTTTATCAGACCTTGTCACGACAGGGGCTGCAACTGCCTTCCAACTGCGGCGGCGGGCAAAGCTGCGGCCTGTGCATGGTGCGTGTCCTGGGTCAAGCTCCGGCGGCCACCGCAGCCGACAGGGAGCATTTGTCCGAGCGCAAGATCGGCAGCGGTTGGCGCCTGGCCTGTAACCTGACGATCAAGCAAGGTCTGGCGATCGAGCTGCCAGAAGGGGTCGGACAGCGGACTGCTTGCAAGGCCAGGGTTGAGGCTGTGCGAGCGCTATCACCGTTTTTGCGAGAAATCACGCTCAGACCCGAGTTGCCTGCGGCGGCCCAATTCCGGCCAGGCGCCTATTTGCAATTGCACATTCCGCCTTATTCGATGGAACGCCATCAAATCGAGTTTCCTGCCGATCAAGCCAGCGACTGGGCAGCGTTGGCGTTGCCGGAGAGTTGGTCCAATACCCAGCTCTTGCGACGCGCCTATTCCTTGGCATGCCCGGTCAATCAGGCGGATGGTTGCCTGACGCTGCTGGTGCGAATCGCTCATGGCCGCCAAGCTCTCGTCAATCATCCACCGGGCATCGGTTCGTCCTATCTGTATCGATTGAAGCCCGGTGATGCGCTGGAATTTACCGGCCCTTTCGGCGACTTTGCTGTTCAGTCGGGCGGCAGGCAGAAGGTATTCATCGGCGGCGGTGCTGGCATGGCGCCCTTGCGCGCGATGATCCGGTCTTTGCTTGAAACCAGCGCAGCGGAGCGGATCCAGTTCTGGTACGGCGCACAGAGCCTTCGAGATGCGCCTT
Organism: Burkholderiales bacterium; assembly: GCA_947446685.1. GTDB lineage: Bacteria > Pseudomonadota > Gammaproteobacteria > Burkholderiales > Burkholderiaceae_C > Paucibacter_A. The sequence continues at coordinate 7,385 of CANFIC010000095.1, read as the reverse complement.
ATGTTGCTGAAATGAAGGCATTTGCACTGCAGTACGCCAATTTCACTTGGCATCTGGTGCTGTCGGGACCTGCCGCGCCGCCGGAAGTTGCCTCGGGGATCTCGACCGGTTTGGTTCATGAACGAGCCCAGCAAGCCTGGCTGCGCGAGGGCCTCGATTTCCTGGCTTGTGACTTTTACATCTGCGGCCCGCCAGCGATGCTCGCTGCAACGCGAGCATCGCTGAAACAGCGCGGCGTGGCCGACGAGAGGGTCTCTTTCGACGATTTCAAATCCTGAGCCAGAAATGCGCAGGTCTTGCCGTTCAGGGTAGTGGCTGAGCGGCGCAGCGAAGTAAAGGAGGAGGGCCGGGTATGGCCCGGGCCGGGGGACATGAGCGAAGTTGCTCAGCCACTGCCCTGAACATTCCGCAGGTTTGACTTTGCTCCCGGATCGCGACGGCGAATTTACATCGAACAGGACTGGTGTTTGGCGCGGCCGACTGGGCGCAATACTTCGCTCATGCTCGGGCCAGCGGCCCGATCCTTCGACAGGCATAGGCGGTCCTCAGGACTGCCTATGTCCGGTCTCAGTCCCCCGTCGCCGGCAAGCCGACGCCTCCCCCCCCCCTTTACTTCGCTGCGCATTGCGCCCAGCCGGCCGCTTCGTGAGGTTTGAATTCTCACCAAAATGCGCAAGTCTCGCCGTTCAGGGCAATGGCTGAGCGGCGTAGCGAAGTAAAGGAGGAGGACCGGGTATGGCCCGGGCCGGGGGACATGAGCGAAGTCGTTCGGCCACTGCCCTGAACCATCCGGCAGATTCATGCGGCTTGTATTAGCACCAAGCGAGTCAGGCCAATGCAGTGCTCGAGCCGCGCTGGTCGGGCAATTCATCTGCCCAATCAAAGCAAATCAAAGGGGCGAAGCGGCTTTCAATACTGAACCGTCCAGGTCCAGCACCTGCAAACTGATCGCGATGCCCTGGCCGACGCTCTGGGTGACGGTGCAATAGCTCTCGAAGCTGGTCAGCACGCGATCGAGGTGCTCGAGTCCGGCAGCGGGTACACCGAGCTGCAGCGTGGCCTGGATCGCCAGTACGCGCATCCGTCCTTCGGCATTGCGGCCGACTTCAGCAACGATCTGGCAGCTCAATGGATCGGGGGCTTGCTTGAACTTGCGCAGCGCGAACAACAGCGAATCGCTGAGACAGTTGCCGACTGCGGCGCAGAGCAATTGCACCGGCGAAGGACCGAGGCCGCTGCCAAGTGGGGCCGGCTCATCGGTGGTGATTCGCGGTATCGCGGTGCCGAAGTCGATCTCGAAACGGTAGTCCTGCTGCTGTTTCAACAAGACAGTGATGTTGTTCATGCGTGGCCTTTCGAGTGGGTTTGAATCCAGCGCGTCAGCTCGGTCGCCGAAACCGCACCGGAAAGCCTGGCGCTCTCCTTGCCGCCTTCGAACAGGATCAGCGTCGGGATGCTGCGGATCGCATACTTGGTGCTGGATAGCGGCGCGGCATCGGTGTCGACCTTGACGAAGCGAGTGGTCGGCAACTGTTTGGCTGCAGCCGCAAAGTTCGGTGCCATCGACTTGCAAGGGCCGCACCAGGCGGCCCAGAAATCGACCACTACCGGCAATTCGGTGCCGGCCAGAAAGCCGGGCAGGGCGGCATCGCTCAAGGCGACCGGCAAGGCCTCCATCAGCGCGGTGCCGCAACGCCCGCAGACCGGCGCGTCACCGAGCTTTTCCTGCGGCACACGATTCTTTGCGCCGCATTTCGGGCAGATGAGATGCATGTTGAACTCCTTTGGGCCTGGGTTCAGTTCTCGGTTTTGAAGCCGAGCTTGCGCATGATGAGTTCCATCAAGCACCATTTTGTCAGCGCGCTCTGCAACAGATTGGCGCCGACAAAGGCGGTGAAGGCGAGCCACCATTGGCTGACGAATATCGGGCTGCCGGGAATGGCCAGCGCCAAAGAGAGCAGGATGAAGCTGCCTGCGACCAGTCTTGTCATTTGCCAGGATGTCATATCGTTCCTTCAGTTGGAAGTTGCGGGAGTGGAAAGGGTTGCGGCAGCGCCGGTCAGCGCTTGCAGATTGTTCCGGTAGGCGACGTAATAGAGCAGCGGAATCACCACCAGCGTGAGCAGGGTGGAGACGAAGATGCCGAAGATCAGCGAGATCGCCAGGCCGTTGAAAATCGGGTCATCGAGGATGAAAAATGCGCCCATCATGGCGGCCAGACCGGTCAGGATGATCGGTTGCGCCCGCGTGATGGCCGAGCGCACGATGGCGCGCTCGAAGGCCATGCCCGAGCGAACCTGCAAGTTGATGAAGTCGACCAGCAGGATCGAGTTGCGAACAATGATGCCGGCCAGCGCGATCATGCCGATCATGCTGGTCGCCGTGTACTGCGCGCCGAGCAGGGCGTGGCCCGGCATCACGCCAATGATGGTCAAGGGGATCGGCGCCATGATGATCAAGGGCGTCAGATAGCTGCCGAACTGCGCCACCACCAGCAGATAGATCAGCACCAGCCCGACCGCATAGGCCAGGCCCATATCGCGGAAGGTCTCGTAAGTGATCTGCCATTCACCATCCCATTTGACGGCGTAGTCGCGCAAGGCATCGGCGGGTTGGCTGATGAAGAACTCCTGTAGCGCGCCGCCGCCCGGCGTGACGATTTTTTGCAGCTCGGAGCGCAGCCCGAACACGCCGTACAGCGGGCTGTCGACCTTGCCGGCCATATCGGCGAAGACATAGTTCACCGGCAGCAGATCCTTGTGGTGAATCGGCTGCTCGCGCAGGCTGTCGGTCACCGTGACCAGTTCGCGGATCGGCACCAGATGCCCGTCGGCTGAACGTACCGTCAACGACAGCAGCAGGTCGAGATTGCCCTGCGCAATGGCGGGCAGTTGCAGGATCGTTGCAGCCGGATATTTGCTCTGATCATGCAGATAGCTGACCGCTTCCCCAGCCTGGCCTGCACGCAGGGTACTGACGATCAGCTGCTGCGGCACGCCCAGCAGCGCGGCCTTGCGGCGGTCCACCAGCAGCAGCTTGCGCGGCGCTACGGCGATGCTGCTGTCGTCGATGTCGACCAGGCCAGCGCTGCGTTCGAACAGCGAGCGCACCGCCTTGGCGATTTCCTGCCGTCCGGCCGCCTCGGGGCCGTAGATCTCGGCGACGATTGGCGACAGCACCGGCGGACCCGGCGGCACTTCGACCAGCTTGACGTTGGCGCCGCTGCGTTTGGCAATCTTCTGCAGCTCGGGGCGCAGTCTGGTGACGATCGCGTGGCTTTGTTCATGGCGCAGGTGCTTGTCGATCAGGTTGACCTGGATGTCGCCCTGGTTCGAGTCAGCGCGGAGGTAATACTGGCGCACCAGACCATTGAAATTGATCGGCGAAGCCGTGCCTGCATAAGCCTGGTAATGGGTCACTTCGGGCACCGTTGCCAGATAAGCGCCGAGCTCATGCATCACCGCTGCGGTCTGCTCCAGCGGCGTGCCGGCCGGCATGTCGACGACGACCTGGAATTCGCTCTTGTTGTCAAACGGCAGCATCTTCAGCAGCACCAAACCTGCGGCCGGCAGCAGCAGCGAAATCGCGATCAGGCCGGCAATGCCCAGTCCCAGCAGGCGGCGGTTGCGCTTGCCGCTGCGGGCGTCAAGCAGTGGCGTGAAGATGCGCTCGAACAGCGGAGCCAGCTTGGCACTGAGGCCATGCGGGGCTTCCGGGTCGGCATGAGGCGTTCCTTCGGCGGGCAGCGGGATGGCCTTCATCCACAGCCTGGCCAGCCAGGGCGTGACGACGAAGGCGATGGCCAGCGACAGCAACATGCCCATGCTGGCGTTGATCGGTATCGGGCTCATATAAGGCCCCATCAGTCCGGACACAAAGGCCATGGGCAGCAAGGCCGCGATGACGGTGAAAGTGGCCAGAATCGTCGGGCCGCCGACTTCGTCGACTGCGCCAGGAATGATCGCAGCCAGCGACTTGCCGGGGAACAGCAACTGGTGGCGATGGATGTTCTCGACCACCACGATCGCGTCGTCGACGAGGATGCCGATCGAAAAAATCAAGGCGAACAGCGAGACCCGGTTCAGCGTGAAGCCCCAGGCCCAGGAGGCGAACAATGTCACCGTCAGCGTCAGGATCACCGCCGTGCCGACGATCGCGGCCTCGCGTTTGCCCAGGGCGATGAAGACCAGCGCGACCACCGAGGCGGTGGCGAACAACAATTTCTGGATCAGCTTTTTCGCCTTGTCATTGGCCGAAGCACCATAGTTGCGGGTCTCGCTGACTTCGACGCCTGAAGGAATCACCGTGTTGCGCAGGTTCTGTACCCGCGCCATCACCGCGTTGGCCACATCGATCGCGTTCTCGCCGGCCTTCTTGGTGATTGCAATCGTCACCGCCGGATATTCGCCGCGCTGGGCCTCGGGCGACTCGCCGCCGATGCCATGCCAGACATACCGCGCCGCCGTCAGCGCGCCATCGCGAACATCGGCCACATCGCGCAGAAACACCGGCTTGGCCGCATGCACGCCGACGATCAGCAGTTCAACATCGCGCGCATCGCGAAGAAAGGGCCCGGCTTCGAGCGCGATCGCCCGGTTGCCAGCGAGCAGATCGCCCAGCGGCAAGCCCAGGTTGGCCGACTGCAGAGCCTGCCGCAAATCGGGCACCGTCAGGCCTGCGCTGCTCAACCGCGCCGGGTCGATTTCGACCATCACGCCGCGGCCCGGCCCGCCGATGCTGGTGACTTCGCGGGTGCCGGGGACGCGCTTGAGCTCGGCCTCCATGCTGTGCGCAATCCGCTCGAGGTCGAAGCTGCCGGTGTCTGGCTGCTTGCTGAACAAGGTCAGGCTGACGATCGGCACATCGTCGATGCCTTTGGGCTTGATGATCGGTGCCAGCACACCGAGCTGCTGCGGCAGCCAGTCGGCGTTCGAGTTGACCGTGTCATAGAGCCGCACCAACGCTTCGGTGCGCGGCACGCCGACCTTGAACTGAACAGTCAGCACCGCCAGCCCCGGGCGCGACATCGACATCACATGCTCGACGCCCGAAATCTGCCCCAGCACCTGCTCGGCAGGACCTGCGACCATCTGCTCGACATCGACCGAACTTGCGCCCGGAAACGGGATCAGCACATTGGCCATGGTCACGTTGATCTGCGGCTCTTCCTCGCGCGGCGTCACCAGCACCGCGAAGATGCCCAGCAACAGCGCCATCAAGGCCAGTAAAGGCGTGATTTGTGCCGACTGGAAATAGCGCGCGATGCGGCCGGAGACGCCCAGATTTTTTTGATTACTCATGGCTCAGCGGATGCGTGCGGCGGCGGCGGGGTCGGTGGCGATACGTTCGCCAACGTTCAATCCCGACAAGATTTCGACTTGCTCGCCCTGGACTGCGCCCAGGCGCACCTGGCGCAGCAGCGGTTTGCCATTGGCGTCGAGCACATAAATGGCGTTCAATTCGGCGCGCTTGACCAGGCTCGAACGCGGCACCAGCAGTTTGGCGCTTTCTGTTGATGGCCTGGCAGCGCCGGGGCTGCTCAGCCAGGCGCGGGCAAACATTCCCGGGCTCAGCCCGCTCAGCTTGGCGGGCAGGTCCAGTCGCAACTGCACCGTGTGCGTGGCCGCATCGACCATCGGCAGGATTTGCACGCGCGTCGGTGTGATCAGCAAACCTGCGCTGCCTTGGCCGGGAATTTCAGCCTTGACCTGGGTCGCCGGGGTCATCGTGGCGGCCTGGCTCTGCGGCAGACTGGCCGTCACGCGCAGCGCGCTCGGGTCATAGATGGTGGCCAAGGCACGCCCCGGCATCGCCATGTCGCCCAGCGACACCGGCAGGTCGGCCACCACGCCGTCATAAGGGCTGCGGACGATGTTGAAGCCGGTCTGGGTGCGTGCAACGCCGAGCTGAGCCAGGCTGGCATTGACCTGAGCCTGGGTCGCCTTGAACTGGCTTTCGGCCTGCTCGAGCGCCGCCTGGCTGATGTATTGCTGCTTGAACAACTGCTGCTGGCGCTCGAATTCCCGGCTGGCCAGTTGCAGACCAGCGCGCGCCGCCTGCGCCTGCGCCTCGCTTGCATTGGCAGCCTGGTCGGCCGCACGTGGATCAATGCGCATCAAGACCTGGCCAGCCTTGACAAGGTCGCCAGCCTTGACGTCGATCTGCACGATCGCGCCGGCCACCTGTGCAGCGATCACGGTCTGGCGCAAGGCCTCGACCACGCCATCAAAACTGGCGTTTTTATCGCCCTGATCCGGCTTCACGATCAAGCTGGCCAGCGGCTGGGCCAAGGGCTGTGCCTGTGCTGCGCTCAGGCTCATCGCGAAACCCAAGACCGCAATCAAGGTGACGACAACCCAGCCCATCACCGCCTTGGCGTCATTGGCGGGCCTGACCATCGGCTTGAAAGACGTTTGTTTTGTATGTTTCATGGGGATCCCGCTCGAATTTTCTGGACTGTTGCTCTGAATGAGTTCATTATTTGCGTAATAACGTAAATAGTCAAGCAAGGAAATGCACAAAGACTCAACTACAATCCACGGCAGTCGAACTCAATGCCGTTTGCCGGCATGTCCCACCATGGAAGATCTTCCTCAAGCGGCGCTGGTTCAAGTCGCGGCATATTTCCAGGCGCTGTCGGAGCCGACCCGCTTGCAAATCCTCAATCTGCTGCGTGAGCAGGAGCGCAAGGTCGGCGAGTTGGCCGAATTGTGTGGCTCGAGCGCGGCCAATGTGTCGCGCCACCTCAATGTTCTGCAACAACATGGCCTGGTCGAGCGCGAAAGCCGGGGCACCAGTGCTTTTTATCGCATCGCCGATCCTTCCGTCTACCAACTCTGCGACCTGGTTTGTGGCAATATCGGCCGCCAGTCCGAACGCGTGGCGCAAGCCAGGGCAGCATTTTTTCAAACGCCGGCCAGCCCCAAAACGAAAACTTCAAGATGACAAACAAACCCGACGCCGCGCTGGCCCAGCCGCGCCTGATCGAACGCCTGATCACCGGCCTGGCCACCAGCGATGGCGCCGGGGTCAAGCTGACCCGCGTGCTGACGCAGGATCTGCAGCGCCGACTCGACCCCTTCCTGATGCTTGATGCCTTCGGCTCCGAGAAGGCCGGCGACTATATCGGCGGCTTCCCCGACCATCCGCACCGGGGGTTCGAGACCATCACCTATATGCTCGAAGGCCGTATGCGGCACCGTGATTCGGCCGGCAATGAAGGGTTGCTGGGCAATGGCGATGTGCAATGGATGACTGCCGGCCGCGGCGTCATCCACAGCGAAATGCCCGAGCAGGAAGAAGGCCTGATGGAAGGCTTCCAGCTCTGGCTGAACCTACCGGCCAAGGACAAGATGTGCGCGCCCTGGTACCGCGATATTCCCAGC
>CANFIC010000094.1 GCA_947446685.1 Burkholderiales bacterium | reverse complement strand
GGTAGCCAAAACCCCAGACTGACTTGATCGCTGCCTCAGAGTCCTCATCCCGGACAGCCTTGATCTTCTTGCGCAGCCTTGCAATCAGCTCTTCCAGCGCATGCTTGTTCATCATCGCGTCCGACTCATCGCTGACATAGAGGTCACACAGGGCGCCCGATTCCATTTTGTGGTCATGGGCTTGAATCAAGGCCACCAGCAGCGTTGTTTCCTTGCTGGTCAGCCTTATTTTTTGCTCTGGCTGAGGCCCTGTCAGTGTCCGGTCGCGCCGAATCAGCTTCCAGTTTGGAGTGCTGACCGCAGGCCGGACACGGCGGCCCAGGTTGATCAGCACCGCCACCAATTCATTCGGAGAAACCGGTTTGCTGAGATAAACATCGGCACCGCCCTGCCGGTAGCCAGTCACCCGGTCATGCAGCGCTGCCCTGGCGGTCATCAAGACGATGCCGGCATCGGGCAGAGTCTCGCGCAAACGACGCGACAGGCTCAATCCGCTCTCACCCGGTAAATTCCAGTCGAGAACGAACAGATCGATCGCGACACGGGCTGCCAGATCATCGAAAGCTGAAACGCTGTTGACGGCATGGACGACGAAGTCATGGGCGATCAGATGCTTGGCAGTTTCCTCCCTGAGCAGCCGATCATCTTCAACCAACGCGACGACCAGCGACGCCATCGAGGGCTTTTTGTTCAGCATGGAATCCTCAGTTCGAAAATAACGACGCCGTCGGTGGTACGGTAAGTCAGCGTGGCGCCGAACTTGCCGGCAGCACTGTGGGCGATGTGCAAGCCCATGCCGCTGCCGGGGATGTCAGAGGTTGCAGAATTGCGGTAATAACGCGAGAACAGCTGGGCTTCATCTGGCTCGGTGCCCGCGGCCACCCGGTTGGCGATCGTTAACCGCACAAACCCATCACTACCTGTGGTGGCCGACAGTCTGACGATCTTGTCGATCGAATATTTGCAGGCGTTGCTGATCAGGTTGTCGATTGTCGTCGTCAGCAGCAGCGTATCGGAATTGAACTGCAGACCTTGTTCCAGGTCGAGTTCGAACCGATGCGTCAGGGCATAGGGACGCATCGATTCTTCCAGCAAGGCGCGAGCGTCAATCGCTTCTCTTGTCGTTGAGGCTGCCGAAAGCTCGATCCGGTGCGACTTGGCGACCTGCAGGATCATTGCATCCATCCGGTTCACCGAGCTTTCGATATGGTCGGCACTGAGCCGGAAATCCGCATCGTCAGCCGCGGTTGCGCCTTGTTTGTCGAACAAGCGGTTGACCGAGGCGAGGGCGAATTTGATGGTGGCCAGCGGCGTTTTCAACTCATGCGTCAGCATGTCGATCATCGCCCCGCGTTCGAAAGTCTTGTCTTCCAGGGATTTGGCCTTTGCGGCGGTCAATTCGAGTTGCAGCCTCGTTGCAGCCTCGGCGGCCTTCCGGTCCTTGTATTCATGAAAAATAATGAACAACATGATGAAGCCGAACGGCGCGCCGGTCAGGCGCCATTCCTGCGGGAAGTCATGTATCTGAACCGATTCAAGCCAGCCCAAGGTGCTGGCATAGGCAAAAATGAAAATTGCAGCGACTATCGACAAGGCAGCCAGCAAGTTTTTGCGCAGGGTAGGCGAGATTGATTCTGCAGTCAGCACGCCGTAGAAATGTAGCCAAGGTAGCCAGAATTGCAGTGAGTAATGCAATTGCAGGGCGAGCTTGGATTCGCCCAGCAAGGGCAAGGGCAGCAGGAGTGCGGTCAAGGCCAAGAACCCGAACAGGCAATTTCTGTATGGCTTGCTCGGACGATAGGGGATCAAGATCAGCCATGCGGCCAGCGAGAAGAAAAAGCTTCTGAGGATAAAGCCCAGATCGCCAGCCAGACTCAGCCATTCAGGTGGGCAGGAAGGAAAGGCCCGGGCCATTGTCGAGTTGCCCAAGGCAGATAGCAAAAGTACGCAGGCCTGATAGCAGCAATAGCAGCGCATCAGACCCGAGTTCTCGAATTGCAGAAAAAGCAGTCCGGCCAGCATCAGCATCCCGGCAATCGTCATCGAGACCAGGGTGAATCGGATTCTCTGCAGCGACTCGGCCGCCAGGGCATCGGCGGCGATCAACTCGGCCCTGATGACCGGGAAGCCATGGGTCTGAATTTTCAGATAGACCGGCGTCGAATCCTGGCCTGGGTCAAGCGCGAAGCAATGCTTGTCGTCTGCACACAAGGGCTCAGCTTCGGGGTGCAAGCTGCCGGCCTGCGAGGCCCGCCAGCGGCCATCGACCTGTTGGTAGAAGGTCAGCTCGTCAATGGTGTAAGGCCCGACCCGCAGGATCAGCGGCTTCACCGGCGCATGAGCCGAAGGCCTGATCGTGATTCGCAACCAGCTGACAGGCGAGTTGAAGCCCAGATATAGATTGCCGGGAAGCGGGCGGAATTCGACCCCGTCGACGGTGGCGATCGTCAACTGGCCCTGTGCATCGGTGTAGACCTCGGTCCTGATGTCATGGCCTTCTGCCTGACCTTCTGCCCGCGCCGACCCATGCAATAGGGTCAGCAAGAAAACCAGGAAAAGGCAGCTCAGGCCTTGGCTGAGGCGATTCATGCCGTCAACCATTCTCCGAGCTGGCAAGCCCCCGCGGTGAGCAGCGTAGAGGCCGCAACCCGCCCTGTCTCGCGCCTTTTGTTCGGTTTCATTCTGCTGTTTAGCTTCATCAATCGCGAAGTGTCGAGGAAGTCAAAACGAGAAAAATGACATTTTTGACATTTTCACAGCAAAAATATCGGGCCAATTTTCATGGCCCAGCTCCCAACTCCCAACCCCCAGCTTCAACTCAACAGATCGAGCAGCGCCCTGGCGATCACTTTGGTGGCGCGGCGCAGGTCTTCGAGCTCGATATGTTCATCGGCACGCTTGGCATTGCTCTCCAGCACTGTGTGCGGGCCGCAGCCATAGAGCACGGCCGGAATGCCTTGTTCGCAGAACAGTCTTGCGTCGGTGTAGAGCGGTGTGCCCGAGGGCATGATCGGCTCGCCAAATAAATCGCTGGCATGGCGGCAAAGCGCCTCGACCAGCGGCTCATTGCCGGCCAGCGGCGTCAGCGCATGAGCCAGCAGGATGCGCTTGACCTCGACGCTGATGCCGGCCGACTGCGCCACGGCAGCCGCGATCACTTGACGCAGTTGGGCCTCGACCTCGGCCGGATTTTCTTCCGGGATCATGCGGCGGTCGAACTTCAGCACGACCTTGCCCGGCACCACATTGGTGTTGGTGCCGCCTTCGATCAGGCCGATGTTCAGATAAGGGTGGGTGATGCCCTTGACCTGGCTGCTGACCTGCTTGTACGCCGTGTTTTGCTGGTAGAGGGCGTTCAGGATCAGCGTGGCGGCCTGCAGCGCATCGACTGCGGTCTCCGGCACCGCCGCATGGCCCATCTTGCCATGCACGGTGACTTCCATCTGCAGGCAGCCGTTGTGGCCGGTGATGACCTGGTAGCTGAAGCCTGCGGCGATCAGCAGGTCGGGCTTGATCAGGCCTTGGTCCAGCAACCAGCCCGGGCCGAGTTCGCCGCCGAACTCTTCGTCGTAGGTGAAATAGAGCTCGACGCTGCCTTTGAGTTGTGCCTGCAGCGACTCGATCGCGCGGGTGGCGAAGGTGAAGGTCGCGAAGTCGCACTTGCTGACAGCCGAGGCGCGTCCGTAGAGCTTGCCGTCGACAACTTCGCCGCCATAGGGGGCATGGGTCCAGCCCTCACCGGGCGGCACGACATCGCCATGGGCGTTCAGCCCGATGATGCGGCCTGGCCCGTAGCGGCGACGCAAGACCAGGTTGGTGATCGATTGCAGTCCGGCGGCCTGCACTTGCGGGGCCGGCACGGCATGCGGCTCGGCCTCGAAGCCGAAGCCTTTGAGCAGTTCAGCCGTGCGCAAGGCATGGGGCGCGTTGTTGCCAGGCGGCGTATCCGTTGGCACCTGCACCAGCTGCTGCAGGAAGCGAACTTCTTCATCGAAATGAGCGTCGACCCAGGCGTCAATCGCCGGGTATTGGGCGGATGTCATGGCAGTTCCAGAGCAAGTTGGTCAAGCAGATGAAGGAAGGCACGAACGCATAGTTCGGTGTCGTCGTTGGTGATCGATTCGAGTGGGTTATGGCTGATGCCTGCGTTCAATCCGCGCATGAACAACATCGCTTGCGGCATCACTTCATGCAGCTTCATCGCATCATGGCCGGCGCCGCTGGGCATGCGGTAAAGCGGTAGCCCCATTGCCTGTACGGCTTGTTCCCAACGCTGTTGCCAGACTGGCGCTGAAGGGGCTGCTGCCGAGCGCATCGTCTCTTCGAGGCGGTAATGCAGGCCGCGTCTTGCGCAGATCTGCTGCAGCTCATGGCGGACCTCGGCAGCGCATTGATCGCGCACCGCGTCGGTCGTGGCACGGATGTCGAGGCTGAACTTGCAGCGGCCAGGCACGACGTTGATCGAGCCATTGGGCACTTCAAGCATGCCCATCGTGGCGACGAGATGGGGCTCGGCGCCGGCACGCCTTTCGGCGAACAAGGCCAGCTCGGCCGCGGCGGTGGCGGCATCGCGGCGCTGGTCCATCGGCGTTGTCCCCGCGTGGCTGGCCATGCCGACGATCTCGCCGGCGTAGCGCAGGCTGCCATTGATCGAGGTGACGATGCCCAGCGGCAGATCGAGCAAGTTCAAGACCGGGCCCTGCTCGATATGCACTTCGACAAAGCCGAGGTAGTCGGTGGGATTGCGTTGCAGCGTGGGGATGTCGTCGATGCACAGCCCGGCATGCTGCATCGCTTCGCGCATCGGAATGCCCTGGGCGTCTTTCTGGTCCAGCCAGGCCATGTCGAAATGCCCGGTCAGCGCGCCTGATCCGAGGAAGACCGCCTTGTAGCGCTGGCCTTCCTCTTCGGCGAAAGCGACGACCTCGAAGCCGAAGGGCAAGCGCCGGCCCTGGCGGTGTAACTCGCGCACGCAGACCATCGGTACCAGGATGCCGAGCCTTCCGTCGTATTTGCCGCCGTTGCGCACGGTGTCGAAATGGCTGCCGGTCAACAGTTTTTTGGCCTGGGGATCGCTGCCATGGTAAAGGCCGACGACGTTACCGACTGCATCGATGCTGACCTCGTCAAAACCGCAATCGACGCGCATCCAGCTCGCCAGTTGCTGCGCGCAAGCGCGGTGCGCATCGGTCAGGTAAGTGACGGTGAGCTCACCGCGCTCGGCATAACCGGGGTCGCTGTGGACCGCCAGCTGTTCGGCCCAGTCCCAGACCTGGTTGCCCCGATCCGGGCTATGGCCGAACTTGTCGTCGAGGCGGATCTCGGCGATGCGGTGGATATTGCGCAGGCATTCGGCCAGCTCAAAATCAGGATGATGGTCCAGCCGGCGCGCAAAGGTGGCGATGATCTCGGTCCGGTTCAACCCCAGCCCTCGCGGCCCGCGCACGGCCAGGATGAAGGGGAAGCCGAACTTGGCGTTGTACTCGGTGTTGAGCTGCTGGAGGCGGGTAAATTCCGCTGCATTGCATTCGGTCAGCCCGGCCTTGCCTTGCTCATCGGTCGATTCGGTGGTCAGCGTTTTGCTGACCATGGCCTTGCCGGCCAGTTCGGGGTGGGCGCGGACGAGGGCAAGCTGGGCTTCGCGGCCGGCCTCCCGCACCACGCCAGCCAAGGCCAGCTTGAGCTGGGCCAGGCTGGCGAAGGGCCGGAAGGCGGCGGCGCGCTGAGCGATCCAGGGTGAATGTTCATAGCTGCCATCCAGCAGCGTGACGAATTCGTCAGCCGCGGCGGCATTGATCTGATCAAGGGTCAGCAAAGAGTCACTCCCAAATGAAGGCGGTTGCGGGGTCGAAAGGATGGGTGGATTTCCAATGGCGCGCGATGTCGATGCGGCGGGCCACCCAGACCTGCTCATGGGCTTGCACATGGTCGAGAAAGCGCTGCAGCGCGCGCATCCGGCCCGGCCGACCCAGAATGCGGCAATGCATGCCGATGCTCATCATCGAAGGCCGGTCGGCGCCTTCGGCGTAGTGGACATCAAAGGCATCGCGCAGGTAATTGAAAAATTCATCGCCATGCGAGTAACCCTGGGGCAGGGCAAAGCGCATGTCGTTGGCGTCGAGCGTGTAGGGCAGGACTAGATGGGGTGCCAGAGTTTGGTCGGTCTTGCGCACCTGCAGCCAGAAAGGCAGGTCGTCGCCGTAATAGTCGCTGTCGTACTCAAAACCGCCGAAATCGGCCACCAGGCGGCGCGTGTTCGGGCTGTCGCGCCCGGTGTACCAGCCCAGCGGCCGCTCGCCGGTCAAGGCCTCGATGCGAGCCATGGCCAAGGCCATATGCTCACGCTCGGTGGCTGGATCGACGCCCTGGTAACTGATCCAGCGCCAGCCATGGCAAGCGATTTCATGTCCCAATTCCTTGAAGGCGACGGTGACTTCAGGGCTGCGCTCCAGCGCCATGCCGACCCCGAAGACAGTCAGCGGCAGCGCGCGGCGCTCGAACTCGCGCAGGATGCGCCAGACGCCGACCCGCGAGCCATATTCATAGATGCTCTCCATGCTGTGATGGCGCGCGGCGAAAGCCGGCGGGTTGAATATCTCGGACAGGAACTGCTCGCTGCCGTCATCTCCATGCAGCACCGAGTTTTCACCGCCTTCTTCAAAATTGAGCACGAATTGCAGCGCGACCCGCGCCTTGCCCGGCCATTGCGCCAACGGCGGCTCGCGGCCATGGCCGCGCAAGTCGCGTGGATAGGCAGAAAGCGGTGTTGTACTTTGTTTCATGCTTGATCAGCCCCGCGGGCGCAGGGCAGAAAAGAGGTCAGCGGTATGCGGGTCGAGTCGCAGGTTCTTCTCGACGGCGGAAATATGATGTTCCATCAGGTCGGCCGCGGCGGTCGCATCGCGCGCCTCCAGCGCGTTGACGATCAGCACATGCTCTTCCTGCGAATGGGCGGCCGAATGCGAGGACTGGTACATCAGGGCAATCAGCGAAGACCGGCTCAACAGATCGGACAGCAGTTGAGCCAGCACCTCGTTGCCGAGCATGCGGGCGAGAACGACGTGAAAATCAGCCAGCAGCCTGGTCCGGCCCGGCACGTCGGTACGGATCACGGCGGCAGCCTCGTCGCTCAAATGGGTACGCAACTCGGCGATCTGCTTGTCGGTGATCAGCGCGCAAAGCTGTCGCACCAGCGCACCTTCAAGCATCGCGCGGACCTGGAAGACCTGTTTGGCCTCATCGACGCTGGGCATTGCGACCGATGCGCCGCGTGCAGGCTCCAGCGTCACCAAGCGGTCGCGGCTGAGTTGGTTGAGTGCCTGGCGCACCAAGGTCCGCGAGACCTGAAAGATGTCGGCGATCTTCTGCTCTGACAACCTGGTGCCCGGCATCAAGCGGCGCTCGACGATTGCTGTGGTGATCGAGTCGACGATGCGCTCGGTCGCGCCCGCTGTTGCTGCCTTGCCTGCGCCAGGCGCAGGCAGGATTTTCAGCGGGGTTCGGGGTCGGCTCATTGTCGGGATTGAAAGGACTGGTGGTGTACGCTATAGTGTATACAATATTTGAGGGCATTCAAGCCCTTGCTGTCGAATCGACTGGCTCTGATCTTCAAACCGCAACCAAGGACCTTGATGGGACAACTTAGCACCCATGTGCTCGACCTGATGAACGGCTGTCCGGCGGCTGGCATGGAAGTCATGCTGCAACAGGTCGATGGACCGCACCCTGTCACGCTGAAGTCATTCCGGCTGAATGCTGATGGTCGCAATGATGGCGGCCCACTGCTGGATGCACAGTCCATGGCTGCTGGGCGATATCGCTTGCTTTTCAAGGTTGCGGACTATTTCCGGGCGCGCGGGGTGGTGCTGCCTGAGCCGGCCTTCATCGACGAGGTGCCGCTTGATTTCGGCATCGCCGACCCCGCCGCCCGTTACCATGTGCCGCTGCTGGTCTCGCCCTGGGCTTATTCGACTTACCGGGGTTCCTGACCTGGATCAGGGTTTACGCTGAATTTCAATGTAAACCAAACCGTATACAATTTTTTCGTCGCCGCGGCGCCCCAAGGTCAGTCGAATCATTTTGACCTCCGGGTTTGCGACATTTGCTTCTCACAGAGCCCGCTGTGGTGAGAGGAGGGTGCGGCGCTTTGCGCTGGACCTCCTCGATCCTTTGGAGTCGCTGTTTGGAAGCATATCTGCTTGACTGGGTGAACCTGCTCCTGCGCTGGGCCCATGTCGTCGTCGCGATTGCCTGGATCGGCGCTTCCTTTTACTTCGTCTTTCTCGACAATAACCTGACTAGTCCGGAAGATCCGGCTCTGAGAGAAAAAGGCGTCGATGGCGAGCTCTGGGCCGTGCATGGCGGTGGTTTTTATCATCCGCAGAAGTACCTGGTCGCGCCGGCCAGGATGCCCGAACATCTGCATTGGTTCTACTGGGAGAGCTATGCCACCTGGCTGACCGGCTTTGCGCTGTTCACGGCTCTTTACCTGTTCAACGCCGGCACTTACCTGGTCGACAAGAGCGTGTACGACTGGTCAGCTGCTGCAGCCATCGCTGCTTCGCTGGGTTTCTTGTTGTTTTGCTGGCTGATCTACGACATGGTCTGCCGTGCGTTTGGACAGAGGAAGCATGGCGATTTGATCGTCGGCGTTGGCGTATTGGCGGTGGTGGTCATCGCTTCCTGGCTGGCCTGTCAGTTGTTTGCCGGACGCGCGGCTTTTTTGCTGGTCGGTGCGATGCTCGCCACCACGATGAGCGCCAATGTCTTCTTCTGGATCATCCCTGGCCAGCGCACCGTGGTGGCCCAGTTGAAGGCGGGCCAGCCGGTCGACAAGATTCACGGCTGGCGTGCCAAGCAGCGCAGCGTTCACAACACCTATTTCACGCTGCCGGTGCTGGTGGCGATGATGTCCAACCATTACGGCTGGCTTTATATGGGCAAGCAGAACTGGCTGGTGCTGGTGCTGTTGATGCTCGCCGGCGCGCTGATTCGCCACAGCTTCGTAGCCCGCCACAAGGCTCTGGTGCAAGGCCGGCGCGTGCCCTGGGAACATGCGGTGATCGGGACTGCCGTCCTGCTGGGGCTTGCCATCTGGCTGGCACCGCCGCCACCGACAGCGGCGGAGCGCTTGTCCGCATCCAGACCGGCCAGTTTTGCCGCAGTCAATGCGGTGATCCAGCAGCGCTGTGTGCTTTGCCACAACGCCGGATTGGCCAACAAGAACGTTGCCCTGCACCAGCCCGAATTGATCAAACAGCATGCGCTGGCGGTCTACCAGCAAGCAGCCGTGTTGAAGCTGATGCCGATGAACAACGCCACCCAGATCACCGATGACGAGCGGGCGTTGATCAAACGCTGGTTCGAGGCTGGCGCCGCTTTGAATTGACCCCTGTAACCCTGTTGACTGCAAGAAAGAAAGAGGAGCCAAACATGATTCAAACCACAGTCCACCCGGTGGACGAAAAACTGCCCGCCGGGCGTCTTGCAGCCCTGGGGCTGCAACATGTGCTGGTGATGTATGCCGGCGCGATCGCGGTGCCCCTGATCGTCGGGCGGGCACTCAAACTCAGCCCCGAACAGGTCGCGATGCTGATCTCGGCCGACCTGTTTGCCTGCGGCATCGTCACGCTGATCCAGAGCTTCGGCATGACGAAATGGTTCGGCATCAAGCTGCCGGTGATGATGGGTGTGACCTTCGCAGCGGTCGGCCCGATGGTGGCTTTTGCCAACGCGGTTCCTGGCGTTGACGGTGCCCGAGCGATCTTCGGCGCGATCATTGGCGCCGGCGTGATCTCGATGATCATTGCGCCGCTTGTCAGCAAGTTGCTGCGTTTCTTCCCGCCGGTGGTCACCGGCACGATCATCGCCATCATTGGTATCAGCCTGATGCGCGTTGGTGTCGGTTGGGCCATGGGCGGGCCGGCCAATCTGGCGCAGAGCGTCGATGTGCCCAAGCTCATCGCCATGGTCGATGGCGTCAAGGCCGGTGCGCAAACTGCCGCGGCGGCGGCTGCGGCTGCCAGCGCAGTGGCCCCGGCGCTGAAGCTGCCCGGCCCGATCCCGATGGTCAACAGCATGAATTACGGCGCGCTGGACAATCTGGCCATCGCGGCGGCCGTGCTTTTGTTCATCCTGCTGCTGGTCAAGTACACGAAGGGCTTCATCGCCAACATCTCGGTCCTGCTGGGCATCGTCGGTGGTTGCGCGGTGGCCATCGCGATGGGCAAGATGAACTTCGACAAGGTCGGCAAAGCAGCCTGGTTCGATCTGGTGACGCCCTTTGCTTTCGGCATGCCGACTTTCGACATCTTGATGATCCTGACCATGGTGGTCGTGATGATCGTGGTGATGATCGAATCGACCGGGATGTTCCTCGCCTTGTCGGACCTCACCGGCAAGAAGATCAGCCAGGCTGAACTCGCTGCCGGCTTGCGCACCGACGGCCTGGGTACGTTGATCGGCGGCGTCTTCAATACTTTCCCCTACACCAGCTTCTCGCAGAATGTCGGCCTGGTCGGTGTGACCGGCGTGAAGAGCCGCTGGGTCTGTGTGGCCGGCGGCGTGATCATGGTGATCCTCGGCTTGTTGCCTAAAATGGCGGCTTTTGTCGAGGCGATTCCGCAATTCGTGCTGGGCGGTGCCGGACTGGTGATGTTCGGCATGGTCGCTGCCACCGGCATCCGCATCCTGTCGACGGTCGATTACAAGGGCAACCGCAACAATCTCTATATCGTTGCGCTGGCAGTCGGCTTCGGTCTGATTCCGTTGGTGGCGCCGCGCTGGAGCCAGCAGATGGCAGCCGGCTTGCACCCCTTGCTCGATTCCGGCATTTTGTTGACCGCAGTAGCGGCCGTGGTCCTGAATATATTTTTCAACGGTGCCAACGGCGATGCCGAGGGCTCGGTAGAAGCAGCAAAATCCGGCCAAGCCCATTGAAGCGGACAATACTCTTCAACCACATCACTACCAACCTCCAAAGGAACCAAGAATGAAACTGAACAAAAAAGCCATGTTGGCTGCTGCGGCGGTCCTGAGCCTCGCCGGTGCGGCGCAAGCCCAATCGACGGTGTCGCTATACGGTCTGCTGGATCTCAGCGTCGGTGCGAGCAAGGCGCCAGGTAGCAGTTCATCGGTCAATAACGTGGCCAGCGGCAATATGAGCACCAGTCATTTCGGCGTCTCGGGCAAGGAAGATCTCGGCGGTGGCCTGAGCGCTTCGTTCGCGCTCGAGTCATTCATGCGCACCGACAACGGTTCGTCCGGCCGCTTCAACGGCGACGCCTATTGGGCCCGCAACGCCTATGTCAGCCTGGCCAGCAAGGATCTCGGCGACGTCAAGCTCGGCCGCAACACCACGCCGCTGTTCGTCTCGACCTTGATCTTCAATGCCTTCGGCG
Source organism: Burkholderiales bacterium (assembly GCA_947446685.1). Taxonomy (GTDB): domain Bacteria; phylum Pseudomonadota; class Gammaproteobacteria; order Burkholderiales; family Burkholderiaceae_C; genus Paucibacter_A. Next base: position 53 of record CANFIC010000094.1, on the reverse strand, counting down.
ACTCGTTCGGCTATTCGCCGAGCATCCGCCATTACTACACCAGCGGCACCGTC
>CANFIC010000093.1 GCA_947446685.1 Burkholderiales bacterium | reverse complement strand
GGTGTCATCAGCATGGTGCTGCAGCTTGCCACGCCCGATGCTGCGGCGACCGGTTCCCTCAGTCCGGCGGCACCATCGCCGCTCAATCTTGGCGGCATCAACCCGCCAGGCAAGCCACCAACGCCGAGTCAGCCGGCAATCAACCGGGCCTTGAGTCAGTAGCGAGGCAGCACTGGCACAAGCCGTGAGGGTTATGCAGAGCATCCTTAGCGCAGGAACAGCTTGTAGACAGGGTTGTCGGTCTCGTCCTCACAGGGGTAATTGAGCGCGTCGAGGAAGTCGCGCAATGCAGCGTTGTCGCCCTTCGGCACCTGCAGTCCGACCAGGATGCGGCCGTAATCGGCACCCTGATTGCGGTAATGAAACAGCGTGATGTTCCAGTCGGGGTGCATGGCGGACAAGAAGCGCATCAGCGCGCCCGGGCGCTCTGGGAAGATGAAGCGGTAGAGCCGCTCGTCATGGGCCAGCTCTGTGTGTCCTCCGACCATATGGCGCACATGCTGTTTGGCGAGTTCGTTGTCGGTCAGATCGACTGTGTCGAAGCCGTTTTTGGCAAAGGTCCTGGCCAGCTTCAGCGATTCCTCGCGCTTTTGCGTGGCCACGCCGACAAAGATATGGGCCTGCTTGGCGTCCGAGATACGGTAATTGAACTCGGTCACGCTGCGTGGTCCGAGCAACTCGCAAAAACGCTTGAAGCTGCCCCTTGCTTCGGGGATGGTGATCGCAAACAGGGCTTCGCGGTTCTCGCCGACTTCGGCGCGCTCGGCGACGAAGCGCAGACGGTCGAAATTCATGTTCGCGCCGCAGGTGATGGCGATCAGGGTCTGGCCCTTGTAGCCCTTCTCGGCCACATATTGCTTGACCGCCGCCACGCCCAACGCGCCCGCAGGCTCGAGGATGCTGCGGGTGTCTTCAAATACATCCTTGATCGCGGCGCAGACCGCATCGGTGTCGACGACGACGAAGTCATCGACCAGCGCCTGCGTGATCCGGAAAGTCTCCTCGCCGACCCATTTGACTGCGGTGCCGTCCGAGAACAGGCCGACATCGCTCAGCAGCACGCGTTTGCCCGCCCGCACCGAGCGCAGCATCGCGTCTGAGTCACGGGTTTGCACGCCGATCACCTTGATCTCGGGCCGTACGGCCTTGATATAGGCGGCCACGCCCGAAATCAGCCCGCCGCCGCCGATGGCAACAAAGATTGCGTCGATCGGTCCCTGGTGCTGGCGCAGTATCTCCATCGCGATCGTGCCCTGCCCGGCGATCACATCCGGGTCATCAAACGGGTGGACGAAGGTCAGCCCGAGTTCGGCCTCGAGTTCGATCGCCCGGCCATGGGCGTCGGTAAAGCTGTCGCCATGCAGGACCACTTCGCCGCCAAGCGCCTGAACGGCATCGATCTTCAGCTTGGGCGTGGTGACCGGCATCACGATGACGGCCCGGCAGCCAAGCTTCTTGGCCGAAAGCGCGACGCCCTGGGCATGATTGCCGGCCGAAGCGCAAATGACACCGCGGGCGAGCTGCTCCGGGCTCAGGTGCACCATCTTGTTGTAGGCGCCGCGCAGTTTGAAGCTGAAGACGGGTTGCTCGTCCTCGCGCTTCAACAGCACCTTGTTGCCGAGTCGCTTCGACAAGTTGCGCGCCGGCGTCAGCGAACTTTCGATCGCCACGTCATAAACCCGGGCATTGAGGATTCGCTGCAGATAGCTATGGCCGCTGGGCAGCATGGCCGGCAGTTCGGCGCTGCTGGCCTTGGGATTGCTGATCTTGCTGCTCGCGGGGGCGGTCATGAAAGTTCTCCAATGCAAGACTTTTGCAGCCTCGCATGATAGTTGAGGGCAAAAAAAACCCGAGCTTTTGCAAGCTCGGGCTATGAATCCACCATGGAGGCGGTGGAGGAGACAATCGGTACGGATTATTGCAGAACAAACATCAACGTATGGACCACATTCTAGCCTCAAGTTATGCTGCGCTGCAATATGATTTTTGCCTGATTTTTACGAATTTCAGGCAATCAATGTGAATTTGGTCATTATCAGGGAGCCAATAAATGGAATGCACGATCAACTGGATGGGCAGCGAGGGAATGGCATTCCAGGCCGAAACCGGCAGCGGTCATCAACTGATGATGGATGGTGCCGTGGAGGGGGGTGGTCACAACCTGGCGCCGCGGCCGATGGAGACGGTGCTGGCCGGCACTGGCGGCTGCACTGCCTATGACGTGGTGCTGATCCTCAAGCGGGGCCGCCATGATGTGCGCGGCTGCCAGTTGGTGCTCAAAGCCGAAAGGGCAGCGACTGACCCCAAGGTATTCACTGCCATCCACATGCATTTCGTCGTCAGCGGGCGCGGTCTCAAGCAGGAAGTGGTCGAGCGCGCCGTCGCCATGTCGCATGAAAAATACTGCTCGGCCAGCATCATGCTGGGCAAGACGGCGGCGATCACGACTTCGGTCGAACTGCTCGAGGTCTGATCCGGCTCAGACGTAATGCGCGGTCCGGGTCATGATCCGCGCCGCGAGCTTCATCAGGCCCTTCACTGGCGCCGGCAATTGCGTTGCGCCGGCGGCCGTTGCCTCCTCGGCATGACGGGCTTCTTCGAGTTGCATCTGCGCGACGATGGCGCGTGACGCCAGGTCTTCTTCGGGCAGGCGTTGCAGGTGGCCGGCCAGATGCTGTTCAACCTGTTTTTCGGTTTCTACCACAAAGCCCAGGCTGATGCGGTCGCCCGCCAAGCCTGCCAGGCAGCCGATCGTGAAGGCGCCCCCATACCAGATCGGCGTCAGCAGGCTGGTGCGTCCGCCAAGTTCTTGCAGGCGCTCGCGGGTCCAGGCCAGATGATCGAGCTCTTCTTGCGCCGCCTGCTCGAAATGCCCACGCAATTCGGGGCTGTGGGTCATCAAGGCCTGCGATTGGTAGAGCGCCTGGGCGCAGACCTCGCCGACATGGTTGACCCGCATCAGCGCTGCTGACAAGCGCTGCTGATCCGGCGTCAACTGCTGGCCGGCTTGCGCTGAAGGTATCGGGCGTGCCGCCGCCGGCTTGCCGAAGATGGTCTTCAAGCCATGGTCAACGCTGACCAGCAGTGAATCGAATCGGGTAAGGCCTGGGTTCATGAAGATTTCTGGCGGGCTGGCATGGATCCGAGTCTAAGGGAGCCGAAGCGTGAGGGGAAGTTGTCCGAAAACACAATCCGCGATATGACGTATTCGTGATTGGGCGTGAATCGTTGCACGCTGACAACGGTAATCCTTGATTCGGTGCGGATCTGCCCAAAAAAGGTCAAAGGGATGTTTCAATCTAGTTGTTGCCATCGAGTGGTCGGCTTTTATCGCCGAATCCGACGTATCGATTTTGGCTCCCCCTTGAAATTTCTAGGAGTATCGAATGAAGAAAACAATCGTAGCCTTGGCCGTTCTCGGCTCATTTGCTGGTTTCGCTGCAGCTCAGTCGTCGGTGACTGTGTTTGGTATTGCCGACGTGGTAGTTCGCCATGGCATGTCCAGCGGCGCCACATTGAACACAGTCTCTTCAGGCGGAATGAACACCAGCCGTTTTGGTGTGCGCGGTGAAGAAGACCTCGGTGGCGGCATGAAAGCCAGTTTCTGGCTCGAATCGGCTGTCGGCTTTGACACCGGTGCCGCCTCGGACGGGACTCAATTCTGGGCGCGTCGTTCGACGGTCAGCTTGGTCGGTCCGTTCGGTGAAGCCCGCCTCGGTCGCTTCAAGACCAGTGAGCGCCTGTTGTTCGAGGAATTCGATCCTTCGGGCACGACTGGCATCGGCTCAACTGCAGCGGTCATCAACGCCCTGGGCGCCCAGACGGCAGCAACAGGCGGCGTTGCAGTCGACCTGAGCCGCTTCAGCAATATGGCCACCTACATCCTGCCCGGCAATCTGGGCGGTTTTTATGGTTCCATGGACCAGTCATTCAGCGAAGGCGTTGACGGCCAGAAAATGACCAGCGGCCGCATCGGCTTCAAGGACGGCGCTTTTGATATCACGACCGGCATGTCGACGACCAATGCCAAGGGTCTGCAGTTCAAGATGGCGACGACTGCCGGTTCTTATGACTTTGGTGTTGTCAAGGCTGTCCTGATGTACACGACGACTTCGTTCGGTGCTCCTGGCCAGAAGAACCTGACTGGTGTATTGATCGTTCCGTTTGGCGCGGGCAAGTTCTACATCGAGTACACCAATTCGCAGGCGAACGCCGCTGCCAAGTTGCTCTCGGGTGTTGGCGATGCCAAGCATATGGCGATGGCCTATCAGCACAGCCTGTCCAAGCGCACGGTGGTTTACACGACCTACGCGAAGATCACCAACACGGGTCTGGGCAAGTTCTCGGTTGGCGGATCGCCGACAGTTGCTGTGGGTCAAAGCTCGAGCGTTTACGACTTCGGCGTCAAGCACAGCTTCTAAGATTAAACGAGGCTCAGGCCTCGTCGACTGAAAAATCGTCTGGACGTAGTTTCAGACGGTTTTTCTCCCGAAACGCTCAGGTGCTACGGTGACAAAGTAATTGCTTGTTGGTTGCCGACAACACAATGATCGCTTCGGTGGAACAGAAGAATCACAATCCACCATCTAGAGTTTTTAACGGAGATACATATGAAAAAGATTTCCCTGGTTCTGGGCCTGTTGGCCGCTGGTATCACTTCAGCCTACGCACAGTCGAGCGTCACTATCGGCGGTATCGTCGATGCGGCTGTTCAGCATAAAACCAACGCAGGCGCCACAGCTGCGACCCGTGGTGATTCGATCAACTCGGTGATTCCTGGCGGTATGTCGCAAAGCCGTTTGAACTTCAACGTCGTTGAAGACATGGGTGGCGGCCTGAAGGCTTTGGCCAACCTCGAGCATCGCCTGTTGATCGATACCGGTTCGGCAGGATCGACCAATTTCTGGCAACAGTCATGGGTCGGGCTTGAGTCGAAGGAATTCGGCCGCGTCTCCCTGGGTCGTCAGTTCAACGTGTTGTTCGATGCGATGACATCGACCTATGCGTCGTACAAGTATTCGCCTTATGTCGAGCCCTTCAAGCCGGAAATCGGCATGACACTCGGCGCTCGTAACGACAACATGATCAAGTACTTGATCGTCGCGGGTGGTCTGGCTGCCGAGTTCCAGTACAGCTTGTCTGAAGGCAATGCCCTGGCTGCAAGCGCCAATGGCAAATCCTCAGGCGGTTTCCTGAAGTATTCCGAAGGCGAATTCGCCGTCGTCGGCGCCTATTTGGCACTGACTGACACAGCGACGAGCAAGCAGGTCAAGGAAACCAACTTCGGCGGTTCCTACACCAGCGGCCCTGTGTATCTGTCTGCAGCCTGGGGCAAGACTTCGTTTGATCTCGGTTTCCCCGCAGCCTTGAACGCAGCTATTTCGGCTGGCGTCGGTGGTGCCTTGGGTGCCAATATGGCCACGACTGCGCTGACTGACAGCCGCACGATGACCCAGTTTGGCGGCACTTACCAGGTGACCAGCGCGTTGAACATCGGCGCAAACTACTGGAATGTCAAGCAGACTGGCGTTACTCCCGCTACTGGCGACGGTACGATGAAGCTGATGAATGTGGTGGCTGACTACGCATTCTCGAAGCGGACTGAGGTCTATGTTCACTTCGACCATACGGTGCTGGGTGGCAATCTGATTTTTGCCAACACCGCAACCAAGCGTGATGATTTCACCGTGGGTGTGCGTCACCGTTTCTGATTTTTCGTCAGGCCTGACCGGGCGGCTATCCGTCCAGTCGGTTTGAGTTTCGGGCCGCTTCATGCGGCCCGATTTCATTTGTGCGGCTGCTGCAGCGAAAATTATGATGACCCGATTCACGGTTTTTTCGGGCCTTGGGCTAGACCGGTCAAAATGAGCCCTTCGACAAGCTCAGGACGAACGGAAATTGCCCAAATCCTGTTGATGCTTCGGCCGCCCAGGCGGATACCAGTGAAGGTTTGATCCCGGACATGCTAGTTTTCATCATCCGCAGGCTTGCCCAGGCGATCATCGTGATGCTCACGGTGGCCTTCGTCTCCTTCTTGCTGTTTCAATATGTCGGCGACCCGGTCACCAGTCTGCTCGGTCAGGATGCGACGCAGGAGCAGCGGGTGGCGTTGCGCCATGATCTGGGGCTCGATGCCCCCGTTCCGGTGAAGTTCGGACGTTTCATCGGCAATGCCGTACAGGGCGAGTTCGGTCTCAGCCTGCGCCAGGGCCGCAAGGTCTCGAGCCTGATCGTCGAGCGCCTCCCGGCAACGCTCGAGTTGTCCTTGGTGGCCGGCCTGATTGCCTTGCTCGTGGGCATTCCGCTGGGCGTTTACGCGGCGCTGCGGCGCGGGCGGGCCAGCTCGCAGTTGCTGATGATGTTCTCGCTGCTCGGCGTCTCGCTGCCGACCTTTCTGATCGGCATATTGCTGATCCTGGTGTTTGCGGTCTGGCTGAAATGGCTGCCCAGTTTCGGGCGCGGCGATGTACTCGCTTTCGGCAGCTGGACCACCGGCTTGCTGACGCTCGATGGTTTGCGCCATGTGCTGCTGCCGGCGATCACGCTGTCGGTGTTCCAGCTGACCCTGATCATGCGCTTGGTGCGCTCAGAAATGCTCGAAGTGCTGCGCACCGACTACATCCGATTTGCGCGCGCGCGCGGCCTCAGCGACCAGGCGGTCTACTTTGGCCATGCCTTGAAGAACACGCTGGTGCCTGTGATCACCATCACCGGTCTGCAGCTCGGCTCGCTGATCGCCTTTGCCATCATCACCGAGACCGTGTTCCAGTGGCCCGGCATGGGCTTGCTCTTCATCCAGGCGGTGCAGTTCGCCGACATCCCGGTGATGGCCGCCTATTTGTGCCTGATCTCGTTCATCTTCGTCGCCATCAATCTGGTGGTCGATCTGCTTTATTTCGCGGTCGATCCGAGGTTGCGCATCGAAGGCAAGGTGCAATGATGCAAGCCAATGAAAAGACCGAAACGATGAATGACAAGCCGGCCTCCGCGCCAAACGCCTTCAGGCGCTTCCTGGACGGCGATGTCTGGCATTCGTTTTGCAACTCGCCAGTGGCGATGCTGGCGGCCTTGATCGCCTTCGTCTGCATCTTCTGTGCGCTGTTCGCCGATGTCGTCGCGCCACACAATCCTTTTGATCTGGCCTCGCTCGAGCTGATGGATTCGCGCCTGCCCCCGTCATGGATGGAGGGTGGCAGCCGCAACTATCTGCTGGGCACCGATGACCAGGGCCGCGACTTGCTGTCGGCGTTGATGTACGGGGCGCGTATATCGCTCTTCGTCGGACTGGCCTCGGTGTTGTTGTCGATGCTGATCGGCGTTGGTCTGGGCTTGCTGGCCGGCTTTGTCGGCGGCAAGGTCGATGCCTTCATCATGCGCATTTGCGATGTGATGCTGTCATTCCCGTCGATTCTGGTTGCGCTGCTGATCGACGGCGTTGGTCGTGCGATGTTCCCGAACGCGCATGACTCGCTGGCCTTCATGGTACTGATTCTGGCGATCTCGCTGACCGGCTGGGTGCAATATGCGCGCACCGTGCGCGGCTCGACGATGGTCGAACGCAACAAGGAATATGTGCAGGCCGCGCGGGTCATCGGCGTCAGCAAGGGCCGCATCATGGCGCGCCATGTGCTGCCCAATGTGCTCGGCCCGGTGCTGGTGCTGGCGACGATTCAGGTGGCTGCCGCGATCATCACCGAAGCGACGCTGTCCTTTCTGGGCGTCGGCGTGCCGCCGACCAGCCCGTCGCTGGGCACCTTGATCCGGGTCGGCAACGATTTCCTGTTCTCGGGCGAATGGTGGATCACGATCTGGCCAGGCACGATGCTGGTGCTGATCGCGCTGAGCGTGAATCTGCTTGGTGATTGGCTGCGCGATGCGCTGAATCCCCGCCTGCGTTGAAATCATGACCATACCCCTGCTTCAAGTCCGCCATCTGCGCGTTGAATTTCCGACCCGGCACGGCAATCTGCTGGCGCTCGATGACATCAGTTTCGACATCGCGCCAGGTGAAATCCTCGGCGTGGTCGGTGAATCGGGTGCTGGCAAATCGTTGACCGGTGCGGCGATCATCGGCCTGCTCGACCCGCCCGGCCGCATTGCCGCGGGCGAGATCCTGCTTGAAGGCCGGCGCATCGACAACCTGCCTTACGAACAGATGCGCCAGATCCGAGGGCGCCAGATCGGCGCGATCTTCCAGGATCCATTGACCTCGTTGAACCCGCTCTACACGGTCGGGCGGCAGCTGATCGAGACCATCATCACCCATCTGTCGCTGAGCCAGGCGCAGGCCCGCAAGCGTGCGATCGAGTTGCTCGAACAGACCGGCATCCCGGCGGCGGCTGAACGCATCGACCAATACCCGCATCAATTTTCAGGCGGCATGCGCCAGCGCGTCGTCATCGCCCTGGCACTGGCTGGCAACCCGAAGCTGATCGTTGCTGACGAACCGACGACTGCACTCGATGTGTCGATACAGGCGCAAATCATCGCCTTGCTCAAGAGCATCTGCAAGGAGCAGGGCGCTGCGGTGATGCTGATCACACATGACATGGGGGTAATCGCTGAAACCTGCGACCGGGTGGCCGTGCTCTATGCCGGCCGGGTGGCCGAGATCGGCCCGGTCCATGCGGTGATTCATCGGCCGGCGCATCCCTACACAGTGGGCTTGATGGGCGCCATACCGGCACTTGACCAAGAGGTTGAGCGGCTGTTGCAGATCGACGGGGCGATGCCAAGGCTGAATGCTATCCCTTCAGGCTGCGCATTCAATCCGCGCTGCGGCCAGGCCTTCGATCTTTGCCGTAGCGAGCGACCCGAGTTGACCAGCGCTGGCGGCACGACCGCTGCCTGCTGGTTGCATGCCAATCAACCGGGTCAGGAACCGTGAGCGAAATCCTCGTAGAAGTCAAAGACCTGGCGAAAGTCTTCGATGTTTCAGCCCCCTGGCTGAACCGTGTGGTCGAACGCAAGAGCCGCCAATTCGTCCACGCGGTCGACGGCATCAGCTTCACCATCGAGCGCGGCAAGACGCTGGCCCTGGTCGGTGAATCGGGATGCGGCAAGAGCACGGTGGCCCGGTTGCTGGTGGGCCTGTATGAGCCAACCCGCGGGACGGTCAGCTTTGAAGGCGACGACATAGCGCAAACGCTCAAAGCCGGTGCGTCGCAGACCATGCGGCGGCGCATGCAGATGATCTTCCAGGATCCCTATGCCTCCTTGAATCCGCGCTGGAAAGTGCTGGACATCGTCGCTGAGCCGCTGCGCGAGCATGGGCTGTTTCCTGACCCGCTCCAGCTCAAGGCAAGGGTCGACGAGTTGCTGTTATCGGTTGGCATGTCAGCGGTCGATTGCGACAAGTTCCCGCATCAATTCTCGGGCGGACAGCGCCAGCGGATCTCGATCGCCCGTGCGCTGGCGACTGAACCCGAGTTCCTGGTCTGCGACGAGCCGACCTCGGCGCTCGATGTCTCGGTGCAAGCGCAGGTGCTCAACATCATGAAGGACTTGCAGCGCTCACGCGGCCTGACCTACCTGTTCATCTCGCACAACCTGGCCGTTGTGCGCCATGTGGCCGATCAAGTCGGCGTGATGTATCTGGGCCGCTTGGTCGAACTGGCTGACAAGGCCGAGTTGTTCACCAATCCGCGGCACCCGTATACGCGCATGCTGCTCGATGCGATCCCGGACATTCACATGAGCGGGCGGGCGCGTACGCCGGTGCAGGGCGAGGTACCCAATCCGCTTGAACCGCCCAGCGGTTGCAGTTTCCATCCGCGCTGCCCGCAGGCGCTGCCGCGCTGCGCAACCGAGCGCCCGCAGATGCGTGAATTCAAAGGTGTGCGGGTGGCCTGCCATGCGCTGGACCTGCAGGCGGCCCAGCAATAGTTGTGGTCAGTTGCTGTGCACGGCCGATGCCCCAGGCGCCGGAGCCGGCAGCGCCAGCGGACCCTTCTGGCCGCAACCGGCCGTCAAGCTCAGCAGGACCAGCGCCAGGCCGAGCTTCTTGATTGACCCTGGCCTCGCATCATCTTGGCGCACGGGACCTACACTGAGCTGAGATATGTTTTTCATCATCATTCCGGAAGTTTATCGCCCATGTCTGCAAAGCCAGCCGCCGCTCCTCCAGCCACCCCGATGGCCGATGCCGATTACCAGGCCCGGACCCGCTCCTTGCTGGACCATATCGAAACGCAGGTCGACAACTGGCTTGACGAGGATGTGATCGACATCGACAGCCACCGCACCGGCGGCTTGCTCGAGCTGAGCTTTCCCGACGCTAGCAAGATCATCATCAACACACAAGCGCCGCTGCAGGAACTCTGGCTGGCGGCACGTGCCGGCGGCTACCATTTCCGCTTCTGCGCTGGGGCCTGGCTTGACACCAAGACCAGCGTCGAATTTCATGCTTTGCTGTCAGCGCAGGTCAGCGCCCAAGCCGGCAAGGCATTGAGCTTCAATTGAGCTGGAGCCTCAGCGCTTGAACAGATCGAGAATGCTCTTCTTTTCTTCGGCGCTGGAAGAATTCTTGGCGCTGTCTTCGCTGAGCTTGCGAACGCCGGCGCTGCCGGTGAATTCGTCGTAATACCATTCACCGTTCAGTCGCACGATGCCCTCAGGCACCGGCGGTTCTGCAACGGCAGCGTTACGCAAGGCAAAGCCCATGTATTCGATCCAGACCGGCAGTGATAGGCCGCCTCCGGTCTCGCGGTCGCCGAGTTTTCTCGGTTGGTCATAGCCTATCCAAGAGACCGCTGCGACCTCTTGCTGGTATCCGGCGAACCAGGCATCGTGGGAGTCATTGGTGGTGCCGGTCTTGCCATAGATGTCCGGGCGTTTCAGCATGGCCTGGGCTTTGGCGGCGGTGCCACTGCGCGTCACCTCCTGCAACAGGCTCGACATCATGAAGGCATTGCGCGGCTCGATCACGCGGCTGTCTTCGCTGAGCTCGGTTTTCGATGTTTCGTAAATCAGCCGGCCTTTGCTGTCGATGACCTTGGCAATCAGGATCGGCGCCAGACGGTAGCCCCCATTTGCGAAAACGCTATAGGCTTGCACCATTTGCATGGGGGTGACCGCACCCGCGCCCAGCGCCATGGTCAGATAAGCCGGATGCCGTTCGGCATCGAAGCCGAAACGGCTGACCCATTGCTGGGCATAGTGGGTTCCGATCGAGTTCAAGATGCGGATTGACACCATATTTTTCGAATGCGCCAGGGCATAACGCAGCGAGATCGGCCCTTCAAAAGTGCCTTCATAGTTCTTCGGCTCCCAGGGCTGGCTGCCGGTCGCAGTGGCGTCGAAGAACAAGGCTGAATCATTGATCACGGTGCTCGGTGTAAAACCTTTTTCCAGGGCAGCCGAGTAGATGAAGGGCTTGAAGCTGGAGCCTGGCTGACGCCATGCCTGGGTGACATGGTTGAATTTGTTCTTGGCGAAATCGAAACCGCCGACCAGC
>CANFIC010000092.1 GCA_947446685.1 Burkholderiales bacterium | reverse complement strand
GCTTTTTAGGCCTCAAGCTCGAGACGGTCAGCCGGACTTTTTCCAAGTTCCAGGCGGAGGGCCTGCTGTCGGTGCACAGCCGCCAGATCGAAGTCACCGATGCGGTCGGCTTGCAAAAGCGGCTCGACAGCGCCAGTTGCTGAGCAGCCTCAGCGAATCTCGATCCTGGCGTTGACCGCCAGCATCCAGTTGCGCGGCAAGGCCGGCTCGAAGAAGCGCTTGTTTGATTCATTGACGATCACCGAACCGGCGTAATGGCGGTCGGTGGCGTTGTCCAGGCGCAGCAACTGCGTGAAGGTCCATGGCCCGCTTCGCTGCTTGAAACCGGCGCGCAGGTTCAGCAAATCGGTCGCCGGCGCAAAGCTGCTCGCCACGTCGGTCGGATTGATCTTGTTGTTGTCGCTGAAATAGAGCTTGTCGACATGCAGCAACTCGAGCGCCGCGTTGAAACCACCCCAGGCAGCGCGCGGTGCCCAGACCAGTTCGGCAAAAGCACTGCGCTCGGCCACACCCGGCAGATGGTTGCCCGCCGGCACAAAGCTGCTGTCGGCAAAGCGCGCGCGCATCGCGGTCAGGCTCAAGGCCGCGCGCCAGGCTTCACTGAACTGACCGGTATATTGGAGTTCCAGCCCCGATCGTTTGGTGCGGCCGGCATTCTTGTAACTTGAACGCCCGCCGCTGTTGACGTCGACGACGATTTCATCCTCGGTATTGATGTCGAACCAGGCCGCATCGAGCCGCTGCGATGGCGACAGCTTCCACTTCGCGCCGAGCTCGGCATGGCGGCTGTGCGAAGCGCGCAGCGCGGTGTTCATGCCGGTCAATCCCGAAGGACGGTAGGACAACTCGGCGAAGGTCGGGGTTTCGAAACCATGGCCGGCATTGGCGTACAGATTCAGCGTCGGCATGGCGCGCCACGACAGCCCCAGCACCGGATTGGTGGCGCTATAGGCGATGCCACCGCTGTCGTCCGGATTGCCCGGCGCACCCGGCGCCGTCAGTCCCGGCGCGACGATGTAGTGGTCGACATTGGTGAAGCGGACATGGCTGGCACGCAACCCTGCGGTGGCGATCCAATCCAGGCCTAAGTCGACCGCGGCCTGGACAAAGAAGTCGCTGTTCTCGACCCGGTTGCTCTCGTCACGCTTGGGCAGACCCTGCACGCCGTTGTTGTTGATAAAACCCTGGCGGGCCTCATCCATACGGGCCAGATCGATGCCGGCCGTCAGCCGTAGCGCCTGACCCTGGCCCAGCCGCAGGCTTTGCATCAGTTCGGCACCGACACCGGCATAGTGGCGGTCGAGCTTGACCATGCCGCCGCTCGAGGTATCCGAGGTCTGCGCGCTGCTCGGCAAACCCAGGGCGTTGTCGAGCTGACGCGCACCGAAATAGACCCTGGTGCTCAGCTTCGTCGCTTCGGCCAAGCGGGTCTCGAGCAACAGGCCCAGCTGTTGTTGCGCCACCCCCTTGCGCGAATCCATGGTCAGCGCGATCGGAGTGACCTGGCGCGGATTGGCCTGAAAGTCCTGCAGCGTCAGCCCGAGCGGGTCTTGCGACAAGGGCTGATCGAAAGCGTTGACGACAACGCTGAGGCGGCTGTCGCGGCTCAGCTCATGCTCCCATTTGCCATTGAACAGAGACCGGCGCGCGGCGCTGTGGTCGCGGTAGCCATCGGTCTGGAATTGCGAAGCGTCGAGCGTCACCGCGTCGCCCGCGTTGCCAGCCGCATATTTCAGCCCGACCCGGGTCTGGCCGAAGCTGCCGGCGGCGACGCTGAAGTCAGCAGTCGGCGTCGCCGCACCCGCTTCAGTGAACACCTGCACCACACCACCCGCGGCATTGCCGTAGAGCTGGGCCAGCGGGCCGCGCAGGACTTCGATCCGCGCAGCCGAGCTGAGCGAGATATTCGACGATTGCCCTTGCCCGTCAGGCATCGAGGCCGGTATGCCGTCGACGATCAAGCGCACGCCGCGCACACCAAAGGTCGAGCGCGCACCGAAGCCGCGGATCGACAGTTGCAGATCCTGGGCATAGTTCTGCCGGTTCAGCAGCGTCAACCCGGGCACGCGGCTCAAGGCTTCCGACAGATTGACCTGCATACCGCCGTTTTCGATCACCTCGCGCGTCACAGCGCTGATGGCGGCCGGGACATCGAAGCTGCTTTGACGACTGCGTTCGACGCTGACCACCACCGGGTCGAGTTGAACCGGCAGCTCGCTCTGGGCTTGCGCGCTGAAGCTGGCCACCAGCAACAAGGCCAACGCGGTAAAAAAGCACCGGTTTGAAGCCAAGACTTGCTTCATTGCTTGATCTCGATTTGTTGCGAAGAGAACCATTGGGCCAGACTTTCAATCTCCGCATCGCTGAGCGGTTTTGCAATCAAACTCATGATGGCATGCTGCCGCTGGCCATTGCGGAAGGCCTTCAACTGCTCGATCAGATAGACATCGGGTTGACCCGCCAGATGCGGTGTGTTGGCCATTGTCGCCAGGCCTTGCAAGCCATGGCAGGTGGCGCATTGCTGCGCTAGCTGCCGGCCGGTTGGCGGAGCGGCCAGGGCAGGCAGACAGGCGAGAAGCAATCCCGCCAGCAGTGAATTTTTTAAAAATACATCCAGCATCGCAGCCAAGCTCAAAGGGTTAGAACAAGCAACGGGCCGGGGAAACCCGGCCCGTTGCACTGACAGACAAGTCCGGACTTCGACTATTTGCCGTCGCCAACGTAAGTCACACGGTACAAGGCGCCGGCGAAATCATCGCTGATCAGCATCGAGCCGTCCTTCATCATCGCCACGTCGACCGGGCGACCGCGGTACATCCCGGTATCGGCATCGAGCCATCCCTCGGCAAAGACTTCGGTCTTGTCGGCTGTGCCATCCGCTTTCAAGCTGGTGAACATGACGCGCGCACCGATCGGCGTGGTGCGGTTCCATGAACCATGCTGGGCCGAGAACAGGCCGCCCTGGTACTTGGCCGGGAAGGCCTTGCCGGTATAGAAAGCCAGCCCCAAATCAGCGGCATGGGCATCCATATAGACCTGCGGGTCGGTGATGTTGGCGGGCAACTTGTCCTTGTCATAACCCTCGTCAGTGATGCGGGTATGGCCTTGCTTCCAGGGATAGCCAAAGAACTGGCCGGCCTTGGTGGCGCGGTTGATCTCGCCCTCGGGGATCAGGTCGCCCATGCCGTCGGTCTGGTTGTCGGTGAACCAGAGCGTCTTGTCCTTGGGATTGAACTCCAGCCCGACCGAATTGCGGATGCCGGTGGCATAGACCTCGCGCTTGGAACCATCAAACGGATCCATACGCACGATGCCGCCGATACCCCATTTATTGAACAGGTCGAGCTTGTTGCGTGGCGGCACATTGAAGGGCTGGCCCAGCGTGATGTAAAGCATGCCATCGGGGCCAACGCGGCAGGTGCGCGCATGGTGGTTGTAGGACTCCTCTTCAGGCGGAATCAGCTTGCCCTGCGGCACGGTTTCGATCACAGCCACATCGCCGCCTTCATAGAAGAACTCGGCGGCCGGGAAGTTGAGCACCCGGTTGTGCTCGATGACGAGCAGGAATCCGTCCTTGGTCCAGCACACGCCGTTGGGCACATGGAATTTGGCTGAGGGGGCGAACGGTTTGACCTCGGTGGCGACATCGCCGCTATTGCGGTTGGTGACCGCCCAGACCGTGCTCTTGCGCGTGCCGACGAAGAGCATATTGGTGCTCGGTGCCACGGCCATATGGCGAGCGTCAGGCACGACCGCATAGAGGTCGATCTTGAAGCCTGGCGGCAGCTTGATGCGCTTGAGGTTCTCGCGCAACTGGTTGGCATTCTTGCCTTCCTGCGGCACCGGCGGCATGCTCGGGTCGACGCCCGAGACCTTCATCTGTTTGAGGTTCTCGATGTTCGGCGCCTGCGCCTGCGCGCTAGCGCCAAGCACCATCGCCGCGACCAGCAGACCAAGGGCGAAATTGGGTGAATTGTTCATCTTGTCTCCATTTCACAGTTGCAAAAAAATCGCTCCGCGACCGCGAAGCGACAGGAATTCGCTGGAAATATCCGAACAGTTCCGACAAGCCAGCCGCTTGGTTTTACACCCACTCCAATCTGGCCGGAGCCCCTATAGGCTCATTACGCGACAGATGAAAACCCTAATAGACCCAAGGGGAAATTGCAGAACATTATTTTTTTGATTGAAAACTCGCGGCCGGGTCTGAGCCGGCCACATCAGTCAACAAGGCGCGACTTCAATCCCAGCGAAAGCTTTCAGCCTTGTGCAAGCTCCAGTCGCCGCCGCCCGAAATCTCGAGCACCTGGCTATGGAAAGGCAATAGCGCCTGGTGGTGGCTGACGCTGATCGCGGTGATGGCGAGCGCATCGAGCTGGCCATAAAGCAGGCTTTCGTTGGCGGCGTCGAGTGCGCTGGTGGCTTCGTCCAGCAGCAGATAGCGCGGCTTGGCGAGCAAGGCACGGGCAAAAGCGAGGCGCTGCTGCTCGCCAACGGAGAGCAATTTGCCCCAATCGAGTTCAGCGTCAAGTCCGCCGAAACGCAAGGCCAGATCGGGCAGATTGACCCGCTCGAGCCATTGCAGCAACTCGGCGTCCGAGATGTCGCGCGCGGTCTGTGGATAGAGCAGCTGGCAGCGCAGATTGCCCAGCGGCAAATAGGGACGCTGGGGCAGAAACAGCATGTCGGGGCCGGCCGGGCGCAGCAGCAAGCCCGAGCCGCTGCGCCAAAGCCCGGCGATCACCCGCAGCAGCGAACTCTTGCCGGCACCGCTGGGGCCGACGATCAACAGGCCTTCGCCAGGCTTGACCGTCAGGCTCAGCTCGCGCAGCAGCATTTGCTCGCCGTTGGGGGTCAGCAGCGTCAACTGCTGGCATTCAAGCTGGAAGGCATCTTGCGTGCGAATCTGCGACTGGCCGCTGTTTGCTGCCAGCTCCGCCTGACGGGTCAAGGTCTGGGAGAAAGCATGCAGGCGGTCAACACCGGCAGAGAAGCGGCTGAGCCCCTCGAAATGCTCAACGATCACCGTCAGCGCGCTGAGGATCGCAGCGAATGCGCCGGCGGCCTGAATCGCCCGGCCGACCTCGAGTTCGCCCGACAGCACCTCGTTGGCGATGATCGCCATCGGCAGCACGATGGTCAAAAAACTATGGGCGTACTGGAACAAATTGAGCTTGAACTGCCAGCGCAGAACCCGGCTGTAGTTGGCGAAGACCGCGCCGAAAACCCGCTCGAGCGTAGACAACTCGCGGGCCTCGCCATCGTGGAAGGCGATCTGCTCGGCATGTTCACGCACCCGCACCAGGTTGAAGCGGAAGTCAGCCTCGCGCTGCAACTGCAAAAAATTCAACCCGATCAAGCGGCGGCCGAAAACCGAAGCGGTGAAGAAGGTACTGAAAAGCGCATAGCCGATCAAAAAATAGACCAGGCCCGGCGAGATCGTCCACAGCATGGTGGAAAAGGCCGCCAACTGCAGGACCGAGCCGAGCACGATCATGGTGAAGTAAAGCGACTGCTGGGTGAAGGCGTTGATGTCCTCGGCGATGCGCTGGTCGGGGTTGTCGATGCCGACGATGGCGTTGAGACGGTAAAAGGCCCGCTGCGAGAAATAGCGCGCCAGGAACTGCTGCGTCAGCCAACGCCGCCAGCGCAAGCCCAGGGTGTCGCGGACATAGTAATAAAGCGCATAGATCGGCACCGCCGCCAGCAGGATGCCGGTATAGCGCCAGATCGAAGCCCAGAAACGATCGGCATCGCGCGCGGCCAAGGCCGAGGTGAATTCGCCGGTTTCCTGATTGAACAGCACGTTGAAGCCGGTCTGACCCAGCAGCAAGAACATCAGCAAGGCGAGCAGGCCGCGATTGCGCCAGCGCTCTTCCGATTGCCAGAAAGGCCAGGCGATGGCAACAAAGCGCTGCCATAAGCGGCGGTTGAAACCTTGACTTTCAGTGCTTGTCATGAACCCTCCTGGCAGGCCAGGCTGGCCTGGAATTGGCAGGTTTGAATCAGTAATGCGGCGGCAGTTCATCCCGCAAACGCTGGGCCGATGCGCTGCCTTCAGGCGCTGGTTGCGCGGCCAGCCGGCCGACCTCGCGCATCAGCAAGTCGATCTGGTTTTGCTGACGCACGATCACCAGGTTCAACTGGTCGAGCAGGTCTTCAGTGAAGCTGGCCTTGATTTCAAGCTCGGTGAGGCGGGATTCAATGTCGTTTTCCATCCTCCCATTGGACGCGAAATCGCGCCTGCCGTGCATCAAGCAGTCGAATCTTGATTGACGCCGCTGCAAACGCCCATTCCTGACCAGGCCGCTGCCTACAATGGGCCCGCCATGTCGAACAATTCAATCCTCAATATTTCGTCGTACAAATTCGTCAGCCTGCCCGATTGCCACGAGTTGCGCGAGTTGCTGCTGCAGCGCGCTCAAACGCTGAGCCTGAAGGGCACCGTGCTGCTGGCCGAGGAAGGCATCAACCTGTTTCTGGCCGGTGCGGCTGACGATGTTCGCGCCTGGGTCGATGGGTTGCGCGAGGATCCAAGGTTCGCCGACCTGGCACCGAAAGAAAGCTGGAGCCTGGCTGCGCCGTTCAAGAAATTGATCGTCAAGGTCAAGGGCGAAATCATCCGCATGAACCATCCGGCGATCCGCCCCGATGCCTTGCCGCGCGCGCCAGCCCTGCCCGCCGCAACGCTGGCGCGCTGGCTGGCCCAGGGCCATGACGACGAGGGGCGCGCAGTCGTCACGCTCGACACGCGCAATGCCTTCGAGATCGACTACGGCAGCTTTGAAGGTGCGATCGATTGGCGCATCGACAAGTTCAGTGAATTCCCGGCAGCCGTTCAAGCGCACCGCGAGGAATTGCTGGGCAAGACGGTGGTGAGCTTTTGCACCGGCGGCATCCGCTGCGAAAAAGCTGCCATTTATCTGCAGCAACAAGACCTCGACGGCCCGGTCTATCAGCTCGAAGGCGGCATCCTCAAGTATTTCGAGGAAACCGGCGGCGCCCATTACCAGGGCAGTTGCTTCGTCTTCGACCAGCGTGAAGCGCTCGACGCCGGCTTGGCGCCTGCGACATGCATCAGCCGACCGGCCAGCGAATCGCATCGGGCCAAGGCCAATCTTTGAACCCTGCGGCGCAGCCACCTCTCAGCACCGGACAATCCATGCAAAGACGCTTTCTGATCGCCCTACTCGCCGCCAGCGCCATCACCTCGACCGCGTCGAATGCGCAAGGGCCTGACTGGAAAAAGGTCCGCATCGGTGTCGAGGGCGCTTACCCGCCGTTTTCCGAGATGGGGCCCGACGGCAAGCTGAAGGGTTTCGAGATCGACCTGGCGCTGGCTTTTTGCACGGCCATGGGGGCCGAATGCACGCTGGTGCAGCAGGAATTCGACGGCCTGATCCCGGCCCTGCAAGCGCGCAAGATCGACGCGATCATTGCCTCGATGTCGATCACCGACGAGCGCAAAAAGGCGATTGCCTTCTCCGACGCCTATTACAAGACACCGGCCCGTTTTGCCGCCAGGTCGGGCCTGCAGTTCGAGATGACTGCCGCCGGCTTGAAGGGCAAGAAGATCGGCGTGCAGCGCGCCACCATTCACGAAGCCTTCGTGATGGCAACTTTCAAGCAAAGCGAGATCGTCCATTACGCCACCCAGGATCAGGCCTTTCTGGATTTGAAGTCGGGCCGCATCGACCTGACGCTGGCTGACCAGGTGGCGATCGACCAGGGTTTCCTGAAAAAGCCCGAAGGTCGCGGATTTGCCTTCATCGGCCCGAGCTATTTCGATACCAAATATTTCGGCGTCGGCACCGGCGTCGGCATGCGCAAAGCCGATGCCGCAACCCTGGGCAAGAAGTTCAACGAGGCGATGGCCGCGCTGCGGGCCAATGGCAAGTACAAGCAACTCAATGACAAGTACTTCGAGTACGACGTCTGGCCCAAGCCATGAGCCGGCCTGACTGACCATGCTGCACGGCTTCCTGCCAAGCCTGCTCGAAGGCGCTGCGGTGACGCTGAGCCTGGCGCTGGCTTCGTTGGTCATGGCGATGCTGCTTGGCTTGGCCGGCGCGATGGCCAAGTTGTCGAGCTGGCGCTGGGCACGCGGCTTGGCGCAGGTCTACACCACCTTGATCCGCGGGGTGCCCGACCTGCTCTTGATGCTGTTGATTTTCTATGGCGGCCAGGTCGGCTTGAATGCCCTGGCCTTGTCGGTCGGGCATGAGGATTACATCGACATCAACCCCTATGCGGCGGGCGTGCTGACGATCGGTTTCATCTTCGGTGCCTACCTGACCGAAGCTTTCCGTGGCGCTTTTCTGGCGCTGCCGCCGGGCCAGGCCGAAGCGGGTCAGTCTCTGGGCATGTCGCCCCGGCAGATCGCCTGGCGCATCACCTGGCCGCAGATGTTCCGCCATGCGCTGCCGGGCCTGGCGAACAACTGGCTGGTGCTGATCAAGAGCACCGCAATCGTCTCGGTGATCGGCCTGTCAGACCTGATGACGCGCGGCCAGCAAGCCGCCGGCACGACGCGCGAGCCGTTTGTCTTCTATCTGGCCGTGGCGCTGATCTATCTGGGTTTCACCAGCGTTTCGGAGCTGTTCTTCGCGCAGTTGCAAAAACGCCTGTCGAACGGCGTCAGTCAGGGCCGCTTGTGAGCTTTGACATCATTGCCGACAACATCGGCCTGTATCTGGACGGCGCGCTGACGACCTTAGCCTTGCTGTTGATTTCACTGCTGCTGGGCCTGGCCCTGGCGCTACCGCTGGCCTTGTTGCGCAGCCTGCAAGGCAGCTGGATTTCGCGGCTGATCTGGGTCTACACCTATGTTTTTCGCGGCACGCCGATGCTGGTGCAACTGTTCCTGATCTATTACGGCTTGGCGCAATTCGAAGCGGTGCGCGAGAGTATTTTCTGGCAGTTGCTCAGCTCGGCCTGGTTTTGCGCCTGCCTGAGTTTCACGCTCAACACCTGCGCTTACACCACCGAAATCATCGCCGGCAGCATCCGCGCCTTGCCGTCAGGCGAGATCGAAGCCGCCAAGGCGATCGGCATGAGCCGCAGCGTAATGTTCCGCCGCATCGTCCTGCCTTCGGCGCTGCGCCGCGCGCTGCCGGCCTACAGCAACGAAGCGATCTTCATGCTGCATGGCACGGCGCTGGCCAGCATCGTCACAATCCTCGACCTAACCGGTGCAGCGCACCAGGTCAACGCGACCCATTACATTCCCTTCGAGGCTTTCATCACGGCAGCATTGTTCTATTTTTTCTTGACCTTGATCCTGGTCGGGCTGTTTCACAAAGCCGAAGCCCGCTGGTTGAAACCCTTGCTGCCGCGTTGAGTCCAAACCATGCAAATTCAAAAACACCTGCTTCTCTCCCCTGCCCCGGGCACCCAGCGTGAATTGCTGTCGCTGCATTACGGGCAGCCGGGCTTGGGACCCAAAGCCTATCTGCAGGCCTCGCTGCATGCCGACGAGATGCCCGGCATGCTGGTGGCCCACCATCTGCGCAGCAAGCTCGATGCGCTCGAAGCCGCCGGGCTGATCCAGGGTGAAATCATCCTGGTGCCGATGGCCAACCCGATCGGCCTGTCGCAGTTCCTGCTGCATGGCCATCTGGGCCGCTTCGAAGCCAATTCGGGCGAAAACTTCAACCGCCATTACCCCGACCAGATCGAGGCTGCGGCGCTCGCGGCCGAGCCGCAACTGAATCAGGACATGGCGCACAACTGCCAGGTGCTGCGCTGCGAGTTGAAGGCAGCGGTGGCCGCAGCCGAAGTCAGCACCGAGCTGCAATCGCTGCGCAAGACGCTGATGGGCTTGAGCTGCGATGCCGACATCGTGCTCGACCTGCATTGCGATGCCCAGGCCGTCATGCATCTGTACACCGAAACGCCCTGCTGGCCCGACTGCGAGCCGCTGGCGCGCTGCCTTGGCGCGCAGCTGACCTTGCTGGCCAAGGATTCGGGCGACAACCCGTTTGACGAAGCCTGCTCGCAGGTTTGGTGGCAATGGGCCGAGCGCTTTGAAGGCCGCTTTCCGATTCCGCAAGCCTGTCTGGCGGTGACAGTCGAGCTGCGCGGCAGCGCCGATGTCGAACATGGTCTGGCCAGCAGCGATGCCGACAATCTGCTGGCTTTTCTGGCCTTCCGCGGCCTCATCAAGGGTGCCCTGGCGCCGCTACCGCCAGCGCTTGGAGACGCCCGGCCATTGGCCGGCTGCATGCCGATCAAGGCGCCCAGCGCCGGCTTGCTGACTTTTTTGCGCCAACCCGGCGAAACCGTGGCCGCGGGCGATGTGATCGCCCATGTGATCTGCCCGATCAGCGCCAGCGTCACTGAACTGAAAAGCCCGGTCGACGGCCTGCTGTTCGCCCGCGAATCGACCCGTTTTGCCAGCGCCGGCATGAAGGTGGCCAAGGTCGCGGGGCGGCGAGCGCTGCGGACCGGCAAGCTGCTCGGCGCTTGAAGGCTGAAACCATGACCGCCAGTCTGATCGTCGAAGACCTGCACAAGCGCTATGGCGAGCGCGAGGTGCTCAAGGGCTTGTCGCTGTCAGCCAAGACCGGCGATGTGATCACCCTGATCGGCTCCAGCGGCTCGGGCAAGAGCACTTTTTTGCGCTGCCTGAACCTGCTCGAGCAGCCGAATCAAGGCCGTTTGTCACTGGCCGGCGAGGAACTCAAACTGGTCCGCGACCGCGATGGCAGCCTCAAAGCGGCCGATGCCAGGCAGTTGCAGCATTGGCGTGCGCGGCTGGCTTTCGTGTTCCAGAACTTCAACCTCTGGGCCCATCGAACGGTGCTCGAAAACGTCATCGAAGCGCCGATTTATGTGCTCGGCCAGCCGCGGGCCGAGGCGATCGACAAGGCCCAGGCCTTGCTGACGCGGGTCGGCATGGCGCAGCGCCAGCAAGCCTATCCGGCACAGCTGTCGGGCGGCGAGCAGCAACGCGTGGCGATCGCACGCGCGCTGGCGGTCGACCCCGAGGTGATGCTGTTCGACGAGCCGACCTCGGCACTCGACCCGGAACTGGTCGGCGAAGTGCTCAAGGTGATGCGCGACCTAGCCGCCGAAGGCCGCACGATGATCGTCGTCACCCATGAAATGGGGTTCGCCCGCGAGGTCTCGAACCATGTGCTGTTCCTGCACCAGGGTCGGGTCGAAGAACAAGGCCATCCGCGCGATGTGCTGAACCACCCGCAAAGCGAACGCCTGCAGCAGTTTCTGAGCGGCGGACTCAAATGATCGGCTGATCGGGAACTGGGTTTTGGATTGGCTGGCTGGCGGGAGGGCTGGCCGACTGGGCGCAATACTGCGCTCATGTCCTCCGGCGCCGGCATACCGTCGCCTCCCCTTTACTTCGCTGCGCATTGCGCCCAGCCGGCCGGTTCACGACCTTGGGATGCTCTGCATAACTCAACGCGGATGTGTGCATTGCGGACCGGGATGGGATGCAAGGCGCATTTTGCGTCCAATAGCGCGTGCTATTGGC
>CANFIC010000091.1 GCA_947446685.1 Burkholderiales bacterium | reverse complement strand
GCGCCGGCGCCACTGCCCAACCGTATTCGGTCGAACACCAATCTCGATCGCGACTTCGTCGTTGCGTTTGCCCCGCAAGCACGCCAAGACGATGCGGGCTCGCTCGGCCATGCGGACTTCGCCGCTGCGAGTTCGCGCCAATCGCTCAAGCTCAATCACGACTTCCGCCGTGCACGACAACGCCACCGCAACTCGCGCCATAAAGCCCCCATCGTTCACTAATCGATGCGGACATCATAATACTATCGAAATATTTTGCAATTAAACACTAGCACAAGCCGTGAGGGCTTATGCAGAGCATCCTTAAGGGCCTTAACGAACTGGCGCCATGCTGCGCAGCGACTTGACTGCGCCCTCGCCCATCGCCGCGCCAAAGCGCTTGGCCAACCGCTCGGCAACGTTGTCATGCGGCGTGTAGTCGATCACATCCTCGGCCTTGATAACTTCGCGCGCCACAAAGTCGAGGTTGCCCAGATGGTCGGCCAGACCCAGCTTGATCGCCTGTTCGCCGTTCCAGAACAGGCCTGAGAAGGTTTCAGGCGTTTCCTTCAAGCGCTTGCCCCGGCCTTCGCGGACCACGGCAATGAACTGCTGATGGATCTGGTCGATCATGGCCTGCGCATAAGCGCGCTGCCTGGCGTTTTGCGGCGTGAACGGATCGAGCATGCCCTTGTTGTCGCCGGCGGTCAGCAAGCGGCGCTCGACGCCGAGCTTGTCCATCAGGCCGGTAAAGCCGAAGCCGTCCATCAGCACGCCGATCGAGCCGACGATCGAGGCCTTGTCGACATAGATTTCGTCGGCCGCCGCGGCGATGTAGTAAGCGCCTGAAGCGCAGATTTCCTCAACCACCGCATAGACCTTCTTGTCATGCTTGGCTTTGAGGCGCTTGATTTCGTCATAGACGATGCCGGCCTGCACCGGGCTGCCGCCAGGCGAGTTGATACGCAGCACCACCGCTTGCGCGGCCTCGTCCTCGAAAGCACTCTTCAAGGCCGACACCAGCAATTCAGCGCTGGCCTCGGTGTCGCCGGCGATTTCGCCGCGCAACTCGACCAGGGCGGTATGCGGCGTGGTCGGTGCCGGCATGTAATGGCGCTGCGACATGAAGGTCCAGGCCGCCAAAGCCAGCAAGGCCAGCCAGATTGCCCTGTAGAAGAAACGCCAGCGTCTGGCGCTGCGCTTGTCCTGCAGATAGTCGCTGGCAAATTGCGCCAGCAACTGCTCATAGCCAGCGGGCGGCGGCGGCGCCGAAGTTGCGGCCGGAGCCGCAGCAGCGATGACAGGATCTTGAATCGGTGGAGGCAATTCTTCGTTGGGGTTCATAAGGGGCGGCGAGTCATTCATCAAATGCGGGTTGAATTGCTGCAGAAGGATACCAATAGACCTGGCCGGCGCGTTCCTTGACCGGGACCTGGATCAGCCCACGGTGACCGCACATGCCCGAAACGCAGCGCCCGGTCAGCGGATCGTAGACCGCGCCATGGATCGAGCACATGATCAATTCCTTGTCAGCGTCGAGAAATTCACCTTCCTGCCAGTCCATTTCGGTCGGCAGATGGGCACAACGGTTCAGGTAGGCGACCACCTGGCCATCGAAACGCAAGACGAAGGCACGCTCGGGCTTGCTGTTTTGCAACACGTCGAAGCTGTGCGCGCGGCCGCGCTCGGCCAAGGCGTCCGAGGGGCAGAGCGGGAGTTCCTTGTCGACGGGCTTCATTCAGGCGTTCTTGAGCAGCCAGGCATGCAAATCTGGCACCGATCCGGCGACATGCAAGGGTTTGAAAGCGGCGAAATTCGAATGGTCATGGGCGCCATAGCCAACCCCGACGCAGGCTACACCGGCATTGCCGGCGAGTTGCAGATCATGGGTGGTGTCACCGATCATCAAGGTCCGTTCGGGCGCAATCTCGAGTTCATGCATCAGTTCGAACAACATCCGCGGGTCGGGCTTGCCGGCGGTTTCATCGGCCGTGCGAGTGCCATCGAACAGGTTCTGCAACTCGACCGCCTTGAGCACATCGTCGAGCCCGCGCCGGTTCTTGCCGGTGGCCACGGCCAGCAAATGACGGCGCGCCTTCAGCGCCGCGAGCATCTCCAGCGTGCCATCGAACAACATCAAATCATGCTGAGCGGCCAGGTAATGGTGGCGAAAACGAAGACTGAGCTCGGGGTAGCGCGCCGTCGGCAGATCAGGCACCGCATGGGCCAGCGCTTCGGGCAAGGCCATGCCGATCACATAACTGGCGCTCTCCCGGCTCGGCTCGGCCATGCCGACGTCGACCGCCGAGGCCTGGATGCAGCGGGTGATCAAGGCGGTCGAGTCGAACAAAGTGCCGTCCCAATCGAAGATGATCAAATCAAATTGCTTCGGTGTCATGGTTTCAAAAGACTCAATAACTGTTCACATTCGGGGGGCAATGGTGCCAGCAATTCGATCTCCAGCGCGGTCGCAGGGTGGACAAAGCGCAGGCGTTTGGCATGCAGGAACATCCGATCGAAGCGCACACCCGGCAACGCAGTGCCACGCGCCAAAGCCCGGTTGGCTTCGAAGTCGCCGTATTTCGGATCGCCGACGATGGCATGACCGGCATGCGCGAGGTGGACGCGGATCTGATGCGTGCGGCCGGTCTTGATCGTCACGTCGAGCAGGCTGTAGGCGGTCATTCGCTTCACGACCTTGACCAGGCTGATCGAGCGCTTGGCCTGATCAAATGACGGGTCATCGGCATGTTCGATCACCCGCACCCAGCGTTCGCCGTCGCTACCGATGAACTTGAGCAGGGGCAAGTCGATGACTTTGTGGTTCTCGGCCCAGGCGCCTGATACCAGCGCTGCATAGGTCTTGCCGGTCTCGCGTTCGCGAAACTGTTCCTGCAGGGCGACCAGCGCGCTGCGTTTCTTGGCAATCAGCAGCAGGCCCGAAGTTTCCTTGTCGAGTCGGTGCACCAATTCAAGGAACTTGGCTTGCGGCCTGGCGCGGCGCATTTGCTCGATGACGCCGAAGCTGACCCCGGAGCCGCCATGCACGGCCACGCCGGCCGGCTTGTTGATGGCGATCAGGTGGTCGTCTTCATAAACCACCGGGAACTCGCGCGCCGGTACATGCTCCTGCGGCGCGGTGACGCGCTCGGGCAGGCGCACCGGCGGCACGCGCACTTCGTCGCCGAGTTGCAAGCGGGTATCGGCTTGCGCCCGGCCCTTGTTGACGCGTACTTCGCCCGCTCGGATGACGCGGTAGACATGGGTCTTGGGCACGCCCTTGAGTTCGCGCAGCAAGAAATTGTCGAGCCGCTGACCGGCCGAGCCTTCGTCGATGATCACGCGGCGCACCGCAGGTGCTGCGGCGATTGCCTCGGCGGCCGGCGGGGCTGGCAGCCTGGTCGTCGACGTTTGCGCTGGCTCACGTCGGGGGCCCAACGGTCTGGCTTGTGCAGATTTGGCAATTGCTGCGGGCCTGCGGGTTTTGGAGATGGCCGACGCTGCAGCTTTAGCCCTTATAATCATGCTCACCAAGTTAGCGTCGTAAGTATTTGATTTGTCTGATTTTACCCGGCCATCTGAAAGACGATGAACCGGCGTGAAGCCAAGGTTTTTTGGACGACGTTGATTTGGCGATCAGTGCAGGAACAATTCCGACGCTGGTCAAAATATAGGTGATGCAACGCGTACCGCGATGAAGAGAGCCCTTTCCCCAAGTGACAGGGCGGCTTTTGATGGCACGCGGCAGAGCAATCAAGAATGAACCACGCCCGGCAAGGCACGCATGAAAATCGCGCAAGCGAACAAGCGCTACTTGCTGGCAAAGACAAGGTTTCCCAAGGCGCGAGAAGGTTGGCTAATTCATGCCCGACCCGCTCGCACCAGCTTCCAGCAGTCCTCGCAGATGAGCCCGATCACTCCTTCCACCCCCCATCGCCCTGATGCGCAGCCCGGCCCATTGCCGGCGAAGCTGTGCTGCATGGCTCTGGCAGGGTCGCACAGCCCATTGCTGCGCGTTCACGGGAGCGGGCCACTTCGCCGACTGTTCGGTCGCACGCGCCAACGCTGGTCCAGCTGATCGATTGACGATTCAGCTTCCAGTCCAGGGCGATTCCTTCCTCGGTTCATCGAACATTGCTCGTGCATTGATGTGCTGCTGCATGGACCTGTCCATGCCGTAGCGTGATGCTGCGTGCCTGCCGGCCGGATTTGAAACCCGGCCGCAAGCGCGCGAGGAGAAATGATATGAAACGCATGTTGATCAATGCGACGCAGCCGGAAGAACGGCGCCTCGCAATCGTTGATGGCCAGAAGTTGATGGACTTCGAGACTGAAATCGAAGGCCGTGAGCAACGCAAGGGCAATATCTACAAGGCCGTTGTGACCCGCGTCGAGCCCTCGCTCGAAGCCTGTTTTGTCGATTACGGCGAGGAACGCCACGGCTTCCTGCCATTCAAGGAAATCGCCAGGACCTATTTCCGCGACGGCGTCGATGTGCGCACCGCGCGCATCCAGGACTGCATTCGCGAAGGCCAGGAGTTGCTGGTCCAGGTCGAAAAGGAAGAACGCGGCAACAAGGGTGCTGCGCTGACGACTTTTGTCTCGCTGGCCGGCCGCTATCTGGTCTTGATGCCCAACAACCCGCGTGGCGGTGGTGTATCACGCCGGATTGAAGGCGAAGACCGCGAAGAGCTGAAAGAAAACCTCGACCAGCTCGAGTATCCGAAGGGCATGAGCCTGATCGCCCGCACCGCTGGCATCGGCCGCAGCGCCGCCGAACTGCAGTGGGACTTGAACTACATGCTCAAGCTCTGGACCGCCATCGACGATGCGGCCAAGGGTGGCAAGGGCGCTTACCTGATCTATCAGGAAAGCTCGCTGGTGATCCGCGCGATCCGCGATTACTTTACTGCCGATGTCGGTGAAATCCTGATCGACACTGACGACCTGTACGAGCAGGCCAGCCAGTTCATGAACCATGTGATGCCTGACCAGGGCCATCGCGTGAAACGCTACCGCGACGACGCGCCGCTGTTCAGCCGTTTCCAGATCGAACACCAGATCGAAACCGCCTTCAGCCGCACCGTCAACCTGCCTTCGGGCGGCGCGATCGTGATCGACCATACCGAAGCGCTGGTTTCGGTGGACGTCAACTCGGCGCGTTCGACCCGTGGCAGCGACATCGAAGAAACCGCCACCCGCACCAACCTCGAAGCGGCCGACGAAATCGCCCGCCAGATGCGCTTGCGTGACCTGGGCGGCCTGATCGTGGTCGACTTCATCGACATGGAAGAGTCGAAGAACCGCCGCGAAGTCGAGCAGCGTCTGCGCGATGCCTTGCGTCCGGACCGCGCTCGCGTGCAGTTCGCTTCGATCAGCAAGTTCGGCCTGCTGGAAATGAGCCGCCAGCGGCTGCGCCCTTCCCTGTCCGACGGCAACCACATCACCTGCCCGCGCTGCAATGGCACCGGGCATATCCGCGATACCGAATCCAGCGCGCTGCAGATCCTGCGCATGGTGCAGGAAGAGTCGATGAAGGACAACACGGCCGCCGTGCATGTGCAGGTGCCGATCGAAGTGACCAGCTTCCTGCTCAACGAGAAGCGCACCGAGATCACCAAGATCGAGCAAAAGCAGCGCGTCACCGTGCTGCTGGTGCCGAACAAGCACCTCGAAACGCCGAACTACAAGCTCGAGCGCCTGCGTCACGACGATCCGCGCCTGGAGAATCTGCAGGCCAGCTACACGATGATCGAAGAGCCGCAGGACGAAGTGGGCATCACGCGCCGCAACGACAGCGACAAGTTGAAGAATCGTCAAGAGCCTGTCATCAAGGGCGTGCTGCCCGAGCCGGCCCCGATGCCCGTACCCGCAGCGCCCAAGCCTGAAGCGGTCAAGCCTGTGGTGCCGGTCGCAGCTGCGCCGGTTGCGGCTGGCGGCGGTTTCTTCGGTTGGATCAAACAACTGTTCGCGCCAAGCGAAACCAAGCCAGCCCAAGCACCGGCCGTAGAAGCCAAACCGGCTGCTGGCGGCGAGCGCAAGGGCCGTGATGGCGGACGTGACCGCGATCGCAACCGCCGTGGCGGAAGCGACCGTGGCGGCAAGCGTGAAGGCAGCCGCGGCGACAAGCCGACGGAAGCCCGTGCTGATGGTCAGCGCCCGGAACGCGGCGAGCGGCCAGAGCGCGGCCGTCGCCCGGAACGCAGCGAAAAGCCGGAAGGCAGCGAAGTTCGTGCTGAGCGCAGCGACATCAGGCCTGAACGGACCGAGGGCGGTCGTCGTCCCCGTGGCGAACGGGTCGAGCGCAGTGATGAGCAGCCGGTGCAGACCGACCTGAATGCCACGCCAGCGCTGATCGATGCGCAGAGCGAAGGCCTCGACAGCGTCAGCAACGAAGCCGCCAATGAAGAGCGCCAGGCAAGAGGCCGCCGCCGCCGTCGTGGTGGTCGTGACCGCGATGACAGCGCTCCGGCCGAAGCAGGCGAAATGGCCGCTGAAGCAGCCCAGGCTCGCAACGAAGGCAATCAGGATCTGCCAGGCATTGCACCAGCCGGCGAAGCAGCGACTACCGAAGGTGCTGAAGACAGCGGCCGCGATGGCCGTCGTCCACGCGGTCGTGGACGCGATCGCCCCCGCCGTGAGCGCAGCGATGCGCCAGCTGATGTGCAGCTTGAGGCACCGATTGAAGCCGTTGCCGAAGCCGTTGCTGCTGAAGCGCCGCTTGAAGTTCAGGCTCCGGTCGAACAGCCTGTCGCCAGCATGATGATCGAATCGGCCTCGGTTGCAGCGCTTGAGCCTGCCGTCGACGCAGTCGTTGAAGTTGCTCAGCCAGTTGCCGAAGTCGTGGCTGCGCCAGCTCCGGCTACGGCGCCAGCTCCCGCTCCTGCAGCGGTGATTCAGCCGGCCGCAGCGCCTGCCGAGCCAGCGCCGGTATTGGTCGAGCCGACTTTTGTACTGGCCGTGGATGCCTTGCAAGCCGTGGCCGAGTCCAGCGGTCTGCAATGGGTCAACTCGGATGTCGAGAAGATTCGCGCAGCCCAGGAAGCGATCGCAGCCGAACCCAAGCCAGCCCATGTGCCGCGCGTCCGCGCTGCCTCGGTGAGCGCCGAAGCAGGCCCGCTGGTCTTGGTGGAAACTCGCAAGGATCTGGCGCAGTCCAAGCTGCCGTTCGAACAGGTCTGAACAAGCCTCAGCTGAAGGATTGAAAACGCCGCCGTGGCTGATGCCCGGCGGCGTTTTTTTATGGGTGAATGTGCCTCGCCGTAGCAGCGCGTAGCCCGTCATGCAGGCCACAGGCCGGAATGCGGGTCACGTTCGGTGAGATCGCCCCGCATTCTGGCCCGAAGGGCCGACATGCGGGCTACACCGGCATCATCACCGCCATGTAACCCGTCATGCAGGCCACAGGCCGGAATGCGGGACGATCAAGGCCCGGCTTCAACCACCACGAAAGTCGAGGCGTAGTCGCTCTCGTCGCTGACCGTCACATGGGCGCATAGGCTGCGGGCTTCAAACCAGGCTGCAAGCGCACCATGCAGGTGGATTTCGGGCTTGCCGCTGGGGGCATTGAGGATCTCGCAGGCACGCCAGGTCATCGGCATGCGCATGCCGGTGCCGATCGCCTTGGAGAAGGATTCCTTGGCCGAAAAACGCGTCGCCAGATAGGCCACACCGCGGGCCTCGACCTTGGCACGCCGCGCCAGGAAAACCGCCATTTCATTCGGCCCCAGCACCTTCTCGGCAAAGCGCAGGCCGCGGCGCTCGAGCGTGCTGCGGATGCGGCGGATGTCGCAGATGTCGGTGCCGATGCCGTAGATCATTCCGGTCTCAATTCGAATAAGCCCGCTGGATGCAGCGCTGGTAGTCGCGCACCGTTTCGGCATAGCCGAGCTCGAGCGCGTCGGCGATCAAGGCGTGGCCGATCGAGACTTCGCGCACGCCAGGCACCGCCCGCAGGAACTGGGTCAGATTGGCACGATTCAGGTCATGGCCGGCGTTCACTCCCAGACCCAGGGCGAGCGCAGCCTCGGCCGTGCGGCTGAAGCCGGCCAGCACCGCCGCCTCGCGCTCGGTACCGAAGGCGCTGGCATAGGTTTCGGTATAGAGCTCGACCCGTTCGGCGCCGAGTTCGGCCAGATAGACCATCGCCTCGGGCAGCGGGTCCATGAACAGGCTGACGCGCACGCCACAAGCCCTGGCTTCGGCGACCAAGGGCTGCAGGCGCTCAAGGTCAGCCGGAAACTGCCAGCCATGGTCGGAGGTGAACTGGTCTTCGCTGTCAGGCACAAAGGTGACCTGATGCGGGCGCAATTCGCGCACGAAAGCCATCAGGTTCTGCGTCGGATTGCCTTCGATATTGAATTCGACCTGCGGCCAGGCCTTCAGCAGATCGGCCAGCTCGTAAACATCCTGGCTGCGGATATGACGCGCATCGGGACGCGGATGCACGGTGATGCCCTGTGCTCCGGCGAGCAGACAGACTTCAGCGGCACGCAGCACGCTGGGAATGTCCAGATGCCTGGTGTTGCGCAGCAGCGCGACCTTGTTGACATTGACCGACAGCGCGCAGCGGCCGCTGCGGTGGGAAGACTCGGGGGCGACCAATGGATTCATGTCAGGCTTTATTTTCGAGAAGTTTTTGCAGGTCAAGCATCACCTGCCGGGTGCGCAGCGGCTTTTGGCCCAGATGATAGTGAAGCATGCCGCGCAGGGTGGTTTTCAGCGCCGGCAAGTCAAGGCCGCAGGCTTGCTGCAGCGCGGCCATGCTGCCGTGCAGCAGCGCCGCCTGCATTTGCACCCAGTTGCTGCCGCTGCAAGCTGCCGCATCGTCGCCGCCCGGGACCAGCCCGGCTTCCGGCGACAGCAGATACAGGCGTGCGGCATCGAGCGGCTGTTGAGTCACGGTGGCCAGACTCAGGTCGGGCAGCAGCCCCGTTTCGCGCAGCAGGCGCAACTCGAAAGCGCGCAGCGCCGCCTGGGATTGCGCATCCTCGCTGGCATGCAGTTGCGGCAAGGTTTCGGCATAGGCGTCAAACAGCTGCGGGTGCGGGTCCTGGCGTGCCAGCAGCTTGAGCAGCAACTCGTTCAAGTAAAAGCCCGAGAACAATGCCGCGCCTGCCGGCATCGTCGCGCCACCCGCCCATTCGGCGGCGCGCAAGGTCACGACTTCGGGGCCGGGGCCATCGCCACCATCGGCAGATTTGACCGGCTTGGACAAGGTCACCTGGATGCGCTGAAACGGCAGCAGCACCGCGCGCAGTTGGGAATAAGGCCTTTTGGCGCCTTTGGCGACAACCGCAATGCGGCCAAGCTCACGGGTGAAGAGGTCGAGGATCAGGCTCGACTCGCTCCAGTCGTAATGGTGCAGCACATAAGCCTGCTGGATGCTCGGTGGGCGCGTCGCGCGGGCCTTCATCACTCGTAGCCGTAGCTGCGCAGATGCTCCTCGCTGTCGGCCCAACCCGAACGCACCTTGACCCAGAGTTCGAGGAAAACCCGTCCCTGCATCAGATGTTCGAGCTCCTGCCTCGCTTCGGAACCGATGCGTTTGAGGCGTTCACCTCCCTGGCCGATGATCATGCCTTTATGGGCATCGCGTTCGACCACGATCGAGGCCGAAATGCGCCGTAACTCGCCTTCGTCTTCCCATTTATCGATCACCACGGTCGAGGTGTAGGGCAGCTCATCGCCGGTCAGGCGGAACAGCTTTTCGCGGATGATTTCGCTGGCGAGGAATTTTTCGCTGCGGTCAGTCAGCGCGTCTTCCTCATAGAACCAGCCCTGCTCGGGCAGATAGGGCTTGAGGATCTTGAACAGGCGCTGCACATCGCTGTCCTTCTTGGCCGACAGGGGCACGAACTCGGTGAAGTTGCGCCGCTCCTGCATGCTTTTCAGCCAGGGAGCGATCTCGGCCCGGCGCTGCACCGCGTCGAGCTTGTTGGCGATCAGCACCACCGGTTTGTCTTCTGGCAGCAGCGACAGCACCTTGGCATCCTCGAGGCCAAAACGGCCGGCCTCGACGACGAACAACACCAGGTCGACATCACTGAGCACACCATGCACGGTGCGGTTCAGATTGCGGTTCAGCGCAGCGTTGTAGCGGGTCTGGAAGCCAGGGGTGTCGACAAAGACGAACTGCGCCTCTTCGATCGTGCGCACACCGGTGATGCGGTGGCGGGTTGTCTGGGCCTTGCCCGAAGTGATGCTGACCTTCTGCCCGACCAAGGCGTTCAACAAGGTCGACTTGCCGACATTGGGCCGGCCGACGATGGCGATCAGGCCGCAGCGCTGCCCCTCCACCGGCGCAGGCATCTTGGCCAGATGCGGAAACTGGGGCAAATTCTGCTCCGTTTCGGGCATCGATACAGGCAGGTCCTGCGGCAAGGGCTGATCCGGGGGCGATACAGCGTCAGGCGGTGAATTATTTTCTGTCATGGTGATGCGGCAATGACGCCGCTCCTTCAATCGCGCAAGCCAGAGCCTGGCTTGTCACGGGAAATCAGTTCGTCAAGCATACGACGAGCAGCGTCTTGTTCGGCAACCCGCCTTGAGCGGCCCTCACCGCGTTTGGCCAGGCTCAGCGCCGGCACCGAGCATTCGACTTCAAAAGTCTGTGCATGGGCCTGGCCGCGGGTCTCGGCAATGCGGTAGCCGGGAACGGCCAAGCGGCGGGCCTGCAACCATTCCTGCAAGGCAGTCTTGGCATCCTTGCCCCAGTTCTCGGCACCGCCGCCGCCGATCACTTCGGCCAGCAGACGGCGCACCAACTCCAGCGCCGCCGCATACCCGCTGTCGACATAGATCGCGCCGATCAATGCTTCCATCACATCGGCCAGGATCGAAGGCCGTTGCGCGCCGCCGCCCTTGGCTTCGCCATCGGACAGACGCAGTACCTGCGGCAGATCGAGCGACAAGGCCAACTTGTGCAGGCTGTCCTCGCGCACCAGATGGGCACGGATGCGGGTCAGGTCGCCCTCATCGGAACCGGAAAACTGTTCATACAACAAGCTCGAAACCGCCAGGCTCAGGACTGCATCGCCGAGGAATTCAAGCCGCTCGTTGTGCTCGACGCCGAAGCTGCGATGCGTCAGCGCGCGCGTCAGCAACTCGGGTTGGTTGAAGCGATAGCCAAGACGATGCTGGAGGGCGGCGAGCTGCGGAGTCATATTGCTGAGTTCAGCTGGAGCGAAGAAAAATATTCATTCAATGCGAATGACCCTGGTACTTGATCAACAAGAATACCGGGCCGGCGATTTCGATCTGCTTGTCGTAGGCAAAGCCGATCTGCAACTTGTCATTGTCCCTGGCGATCAACAGGTCCTGGCCGGAAATGCTGCGGACCGAATACTCGACCTGCCTGGCCTGATCGAATGCAGCGCGAACTTCTGACTGCGTTGCTGGATTGTCCTGGGCGATACGGTCGACGACTCGCTGTATGGTGTAGAACTCGAGCAAGGTCGGAAGCCAACGTCCTGTCAGCACCGCGGCACTGCCAATCAAGCAAGCCCAGCCCAATAGGCCGACAAG
>CANFIC010000090.1 GCA_947446685.1 Burkholderiales bacterium | reverse complement strand
CAAGTCGAAAGTCTTCGACATCGCGATCCAGACCGGAGCGATCCTGGCGGTGATCATCGTCTACTGGCAGCGGATTTCAGGCGCCTTACGCGAGTTCAGCAGCAGCGACAAAGCCCGGCGCTTTGTCTTCAACGTGGCCATCGGCTTCCTGCCCGCCGGCATCATCGGCTTCTTCGTCTACAAGACGATCAAGGCCTATTTGTTCAACGGCCCCGTCGTCGCCACGGCCTTCATCGTCGGCGGCCTGATCATCCTGTGGGTCGAACGGCGCTCCAAACCGATCGTCCGCATCCATGACATCGACGATATGACCGCCTGGGATGCGTTGAAGGTCGGCATGGTTCAATGCTTGGGCATGATTCCCGGCACCAGTCGATCAGGTGCCACGATCATCGGCGGCATGCTGCTCGGCTTGTCGCGCAAGGCTGCCACCGATTTCTCGTTTTTTCTGGCAATTCCGACCCTGTTCGCCGCCGGCGCTTACAGCCTATGGAAAGAGCGTGACCTGCTCAGTCTGCACGACCTGCCCTTGTTTGCGGTCGGCTTTGTGGTCAGTTTCCTGAGCGCCTGGCTTTGCGTACGCTGGTTGCTGCGCTATATCGCCAGCCATGACTTTGTGCCCTTCGCCTGGTACCGAATCGCTTTCGGTATTGTCGTGCTGGCCACGGCCTGGAGCGGGTTGGTGGTGTGGGCCGCTTGAAATCCGCTGCGATGAGATAATCGCAGGATGACTATTTCGATCAAATCAGGCGACGACATTCCTGCGTTGCGCATTGCCGGGCGACTGGCCTCCGAAGTGCTGGACATGTTGACGCCCCATGTCCGCGTCGGCGTCACCACCGAAGAACTGGACAAGCTGGCCCATGACTACATCGTCAATGTGCAACAAGCCATTCCGGCACCGCTGAATTACACACCGCAGGGGTATATCCCCTACCCCAAGTCGATCTGCACCTCGATCAACCATCAGGTCTGCCATGGCATTCCGAATGATCGCGGCTTGAAGAACGGCGACATCGTCAACATCGATGTCACCGTCATCAAGGAAGGCTGGCATGGTGATACCAGCCGGATGTTCATCGTCGGTGACGGCTCGATTGCCGCAAAGCGGCTTTGCGCCTTCACCTATGAAGCGATGTGGAAGGGCATCGTCAAGGTCAAACCTGGCGCCTACCTTGGCGACATCGGGCACGCGATCCAGACTTTCGCCGAAAACGCCGGCTTCTCGATCGTGCGCGAATTTTGCGGACATGGCATTGGCCGGGTCTTTCATGAAGACCCGCAAGTCCTGCATTACGGCCGCCCTGGCACCTTGACCCAGTTGGTACCGGGCATGGTGTTCACGATCGAGCCAATGATCAATGCCGGCCGACGCGACATCAAGGAAACCGGCGACGGCTGGACCATCGTGACCAAAGACCGTTCACTGTCGGCGCAGTGGGAGCACACGATCATCGTCACCGAGACCGGCTACGAGGTCTTCACCTTGTCGGCAGGCAGCCCGGCCATACCCGCTTTCGTCGGCGCCTGAGTTGATGGGCGCCCAGGTCGAAGCGGTCGCTCCCATCGGCCCCATGGCCTTGCCCAGCACCAAACGCGTGGTCAGCGTTGCCGAGCTGCGGCAGGGTTTCAAGGCAGGCAAACAGGAATTGCTTGAAGCCTTCCGCAAGGCAACTGCAAGCCAGGCCAAGACCTCAAGCTTGCTACGCAATCTCGCGCAACAAGTCGACAACTGCCTGAAAACCCTCTGGGAGCAGGGTTCGATGCCTGCGGGCGCTTGCCTGATCGCCGTAGGCGGCTATGGGCGGGGTGAGTTGTTTCCCTACTCGGATGTCGACGTCCTGGTGCTGTTGCCACAAGACACACAAGCCCATCAGGAGGGTGCCGACAAGGCCAGCATTGAGGCCTTCATCACTGCCTGCTGGGACATCGGTCTGGAAATCGGCAGTTCGGTTCGCACCGTTGACGAATGCCTGCACGAAGCCGCGGCCGATGTGACCGTGCAGACCGCCTTGCTCGAATCGAGGCTTTTGATCGGCCACCGGCCGCTCTATGCAGGGCTTGAAAAGGCATTGACCGAGGCGATGGACGCCAGCGCCTATCTGCGGGCCAAGACGCTTGAAATGCGCCAGCGCCACACCAAGTTTGACGAGACGCCCTACTCGCTCGAACCCAATTGCAAGGAAAGCCCGGGCGGACTGCGCGACCTGCAAGTCCTGATCTGGATCGCACGCGCTGCGGGGCTTGGCAAGACCTGGAAAGAACTGGCAACGCGCGGCTTGATCACTGCTTTCGAGAGCCGCCAGTTGCAGCATAACCAGGGTGTGCTGGCGATGATCCGTGCCCGCCTGCACCTGGCAGCCGGACGTCGTGAAGACCGACTGGTGTTCGACCTCCAGACCGCCGTAGCCGAGAGTTTCGGCTACAGCGGCAGCGGCAGCCAGCGCGCCTCGGAAGAGTTGATGAAGCGCTATTACTGGGCGGCCAAGGCGGTGACCCAGTTGAATCAGATCCTCTTGCTGAACCTGGAAGAACAAGTCAACGGATCCCAACAGGGTCTGATGCGACCGATCAATGAGCAGTTCCTCGACCGTGCCGGCATGCTCGAAGTTGCCAGTGATGACCTGTACCAGCGTGACCCGCATGCGATTTTGCGGACCTTCCTGGTCCACCAGCAGACCCCCGGCATCCAGGGCCTGTCAGCTCGAACGTTGCGGGCGCTCTACAACGCCCGCAGCTTGATGAACGGCGCCTTCCGCCGTGACCCGGTAAATCGTGCGACTTTCATGCAGATCCTGTGCCAGCATGAAGGCCAGACCCATGCGCTGCGCTTGATGAACCAGACCTCGGTGCTGGGCCGCTACCTCTGGGTGTTCCGCCGCATCGTGGGCCAGATGCAGCATGACCTGTTCCATGTCTATACGGTGGACCAGCATATCCTGATGGTGCTGCGCAATATCCGGCGCTTTTTCATCCCCGAGCATGCCCATGAGTACCGCTTCTGTTCACAGTTGGCCGCGCAGTGGGACCGGCCGGAGTTGCTCTATATTTCCGCCCTCTTTCACGATGTAGCCAAGGGTCGCGGCGGTGATCACTCGGACCTGGGTGCGGTCGAAGCCAAGCGTTTCTGTCGTGACCATGGCTTGAGCCGGGCCGATGGCGAGTTGGTCGCCTTCATGGTTCAGCATCACCTGACCTTGTCGCGCGTGGCACAAAAGGAAGACTTGTCCGACCCGGAAGTGATCGAATCATTCGCCAGAATGGTCGGCGACGAGAGCCACTTGACCGGGCTGTATCTGTTGACCGTGGCCGACATCCGCGGCACCAGCCCCAAGGTCTGGAATGCCTGGAAAGGCAAGCTGCTGGAGGATCTGTTCCGGCTGACGTTGCGCGCCTTGGGCGGAACAAAACCGAATCTGGACACCGACATCGAGGCCCGCAAGCAGGAAGCCAGGCAGATCCTGGCCCTGCATTCGATGCTGCCCGGTACCGAAACCGCGCTGTGGGAAACGCTCGAAATCAGCTATTTCGCACGCCATGACCCGGCTGATCTCGCCTGGCATGCCAGGTCGCTATGGCGCCATGTGAATGCCAGCCAGGCGATTGTGCGGGCAAGACCATCTCCGATCGGTGAAGGCTTGCAGGTGCTGGTCTATGCCTCTGACCGGCAGGACCTGTTCGCCCGAATTTGCGGCTATTTCGACAGCGCCGGCTTCAATATTCTCGATGCCAAGGTGCACACGACGCGCAGCGATTTCGCCCTTGATACTTTCCAGATCATCAGCCCCGACCACGACCAGCAGCACCGCGACCTGGTCTCGCTGGTCGAGACCCAGTTGACCCAGGCGCTGGCTTCGACCGATCCCTTGCCTGAACAGCGTCGGGGCCGCCTGTCACGCCGGGTCAAGTCATTCCCCTTCACGCCGCGCATCACCTTGCGCCCGGACGAGCGCGCACAGCGCTGGTTGCTGTCGATCAGCAGCAGCGACCGCACAGGACTGCTCTATGCCATCGCGCTGGTGCTGGCGCGGCATGGCATCAACCTGCAGTTGGCAAAGATTTCAACGCTGGGCGAAAGGGTTGAAGACACCTTCCTTGTTGACGGCGAAGCGCTGCAGCAAAACAAGGTGCAGTTGCAGATCGAAAACGAATTGCTCGACGCCATCGCGCTGCCCGCATGACGCCCTCGCATTGCATCAGCACCGCCGATGCTTTGACCGATCTCGGCGCTTTTGACGCAATCATCGACGTACGCTCACCCGCCGAATTTGCCGAAGACCATCTGCCCGGTGCAGTGAACTGGCCGGTGCTCGACAACGAACAGCGGCGCGTTGTCGGCACGCTCTACAACGGCTCGCCGTTCGAAGCACGCAAGCTGGGAGCGGCCATCATTGCGCGCAATATCGCCAGCCACCTCGACCTTCATGCCGGCACCCTGCCCAAGACCTGGCGACCGCTGGTCTACTGCTGGCGCGGCGGCCAGCGCTCTGGGGCGATGAATTGGTTCCTGAGCCAGATCGGCTTCAAGTCGCGCCAGCTTGAAGGCGGCTACAAGGCTTACCGGGGCCTGGTGCGCGAGCAATTGAGCCAAATGCCGGCAACTTACCAACTGCATGTGATCTGCGGACGCACCGGTTGCGGCAAGACGAGATTGCTGCAGGCGCTGGCCGCGCAAGGGGCACAGATCCTCGACCTCGAAGGCCTGGCCGCGCATCGCGGCTCGGTGCTCGGCGGCCTGCCCGACCAACCACAGCCGAGCCAGAAGCATTTCGACAGCCTGCTGTGGGAGTGCATGCGCAGCCTGGACAGCACGAAACCGGTTTTCATCGAAAGCGAAAGCCGCAAGATCGGCCAGTTGCGGGTGCCCGAGGCGCTGCACGAGGCGATGCGGGCCAGCCCGAACTGCTATTGGTTGGAGATGTCCGAGGCCGCAAGAATCGAGCTGCTGCTGCAAGACTATGGTCATTTCAAGCTTAGGCCCGAGGCCTTTTGCGCCCTGCTCGAAATCCTGATCACGCTGCGCGGCCGCGAAAAGGTGCTGCGCTGGCAGGCCCAGGCGCAGGCCGGCGATTGGGCTGCAGTCTTCGGTGAATTGATGCGCGAGCATTACGACCCTGGTTATGAGCGCTCGCTGCGCGGGCATTATCCGCAGCTCGACCAGGCGCAGCGCCTGAACTTGGCCGACGGGGGCCAAGACTGCATGACCGATATGGCACGCCAACTGCATGGCCACAAGCTTGTCGAGGATCAAGCCTGACCCTCGGTCCAGCTGTCACCATCCTCGCCCGATGTTCACTGATCAATCTTTACAGGAATCGCGCTGTTTTGGCGTCAAGCATGTGCCGCTGTTG
The DNA here is from genome assembly GCA_947446685.1 of Burkholderiales bacterium. Lineage (GTDB taxonomy): Bacteria > Pseudomonadota > Gammaproteobacteria > Burkholderiales > Burkholderiaceae_C > Paucibacter_A. The sequence goes on along the minus strand of CANFIC010000090.1, from coordinate 6,231 downwards.
AGGCCCTTGGGTTGGCTGGCGCGCGGTTGGGCCGATTTGCGTCGCTGCCCCGGACTATCGCTGCTGCAAGGCCTGATGCTGGCGCTGCCTGGCGCCTTGCTGTTGTTGCTGGCAAGGCATCAGTTCTGGTTGCTGGCCGTCCTCTTCAGTGTTTTTCTGCTGGTCGCACCGATCCTTGCCACAGGCTTCTACGCCCTAAGCCGTGACCTGGCAGAAGGCCGGCCGGTGGCGATGAAAACCCTGCTGCGCGCCTGGCAGCCGCAGGACAACCGGCTGGTCAAATTCGGACTGTTGTTGGCCCTGTCCGGCACTGGCTGGATTCTCTGCTCGGCCGCGTTGATCACCGGGTTTGCGCCGGCCCCGATCAATGGCCCGGCAGATTTCATCCGCCTGGTCGTGCTCAGCGATGACTCCTTGCTCTTTCCCGGCTGGCTTGCTCTCGGGGCGCTGCTGGCGGCGCCGATGTTCGCGTCCAGCGTGGTGACGATTCCAATCCTGCTCGACCGCAGGATCAGCGTGATGGCCGCCGTACTGACCAGCTGGCGCGTCGTGATGGCGCACCCGGCGCCGCTAGCGCTTTGGGCTTCGCTGCTGATCGGCCTGACGCTGCTCGGTATGGCCAGCTTGATGCTTGGGTTGGTGGTGATCTTGCCTTGGCTCGGTCATGCCAGCTGGCATGCCTATCGCGACCTGGTGTCGATGCGGGACTGACATGTTCGGCTACACCGAGCAGCAGATCGCCCAGTTCGGCCTGAGCTATGGGGTTGGCGCCTTCATGCTCTATATGGTCTTCATCATCCTGCAGCTGGCGCGCGAATCCAGAGCCGGGCGTTTTGGCACCTTCATCCTGCTGCTGGGCCTTGGCTTCGGCCTGGTCGGATTCCTCGCCAAAGGGCTGATCAAATGGTGGATGAGTGGCCTCTGACCTTCCTGTCAGCCGCAGCTTCCGCCATTCATTGCTGGAAGACGCCCAGGGTCTGCTGACCGGCACTTTGTTTGTCGCCATCGGCCTGGCCATGTTCAGACAAGCCGGCATGGTGACCGGTGGCACCGTTGGGATCGCCTTCCTGATCCATTACGCCAGCGGTCTGTCATTCGGCAGCCTGTTTTTTTGCGTCAACCTGCCCTTCTACTGGCTCGCCTATCGCCGCATGGGCCTGCCCTTCACGCTGAAAACCTTGGCCGCAGTCAGCCTGCTGGCCGTTCTGTCCGAGGTCCTGCCGCGCTGGTTGCAGTTCATGCAGTTGAACCCATGGTTTGCCGCGATGGCCGGCGGCTTGCTGACTGGCGCCGGCATGTTGATCCTGTTCAGGCACAAGGCCTCGCTGGGCGGCATCAACTTGCTGGTGCAATACCTGCAGGACAAAAAGGGCTGGCGCGCCGGCTATGTGCAAGCCGGACTCGACACCGTGATCCTGCTCAGCGCGATGCCCTTTGTGTCATTGCCCCGACTCGGCCTGTCGCTGCTGGGTATGGCAGCAATCAACGCCGCACTGGCGATCAACCACAAGCCCGGGCGCTATCTGGCGATTGGCTAAGCCCGGCATCACAGGCCGAGCAAGCGGCGCGTCAACTGATGGCAACGCCCATCTGGCAAAGCCAGATCGTCGAGGATGTCGAAGTGATTCCGGCCCGCAATCTCTGCGCAGACTGGCACAGCGCGCTGACCCCAAGCCTGTCGAATGATGCGGTTTTGGCGCTTGAATTCCGCGCTTTCGCTGCCGCCGGCCAAGGCATAAAACGGCGAAGCCGGCGCCGGGAACAACACCGGGCTGACTTTCTTCACCAGGGCGGCATTCAGTTGCAGGTCAGCCCGCACGAATGGCGTGTGCAGCAATGGCTCCAAGTCATGCACGCCCGAGATCGACATTGCCCCTTTGACCAGGTCCTGCGGCAGATCGGCGCCTACTGCCCGCCAGTTGCAGCAGCTCAGCATGGCCGCCAGATGACCGCCCGCCGAGTGGCCGACCAGCACGATACGGCGGGGGTCACCACCATGCTCGGCGGCATGGCGCCAGACCCAGGCCAGCGACTCAGCCAGTTGCAGGGCAATCCGGTCGATGCCTACCGCCGGGCAGAGCGAGTAATTCGGAATTGCCACCAAAGCGCCGGCGTCGGTGAAACCCTTGGCCAGGAACGACATGTCCGACTTGTCGAGCGAGCGCCAATAGCCGCCATGAATGATCACCAGCACCGGCGCGGCAGGGGCAGTACCCGCGGCCGGAGCGAACAGGTCGAGCCGCTCGAACGCTGCCTCGCTCGACGCCGGGCTGGCATAAGGCAGATCCAGCTGGCAAACGGCTTGCTGGCGCGCAAGCTTCGAATCGACGGCCCAGCGCTGCAATATCTGCGCATGGTCGGCGACCAGCGCGCGGTTGTTGTACTGCGCGTCGTACCAGGCGGCTGTATGGCGGGGCATGGAATTCCTTGTGAACATGAAGAAGCTGCAACGGTAGCCAATCCTGGCCGTTATGCCCTCGATGAAAACCCCCGGTCCGGCCAGATTCAGGCCGGCCATGCCAGCCTTTTGGCTATACTTTCCACGCCTCGTGGGGGGGTAGCTCAGCTGGGAGAGCGCCGCGTTCGCAATGCGGAGGTCGGGAGTTCGATCCTCCTCCTCTCCACCAACATTAAGAGTACCAGTTAAACCATTGATTCATAATGGTTTAATTTTTATGTCTTTCTATTCATGGCTTTCACTGCGACTGCGCAGCTTTGCCTGAAGATGCCGACCAACTCGCTCATCAGAGAATTTTCGAATGGCAGCCTTGGTGATTTTTGACGTCGAAATTCGTGATTTGGACCGTTACCAAGACTTCATGAATCAGGTGAAACCAGCCTTGGCAGCCGCAGGTGCCAAGTATTTGGCCCGCGGCGGCGAGCACAGGCTCTACGAAGGCGATTGGACTCCGCGCCGAATCGTGATCTTGGAGTTCCCCAGCATTGAAGCCTGGGAAGGCTTTTATAACGGTCCGGTCTACCAGGGCCTGAAAGTCGTCAGGGACGAATGCAGTTCCGCCAGACTGGTCGCTGTGCAAGGCATCTGAATTTGGATCGACCCACAGGCCTCACGATCGGACCAACCTGGTGCAGAGATCTTGGCCTGCCATAGTCAGGTGACCGATTGATGCCCGGCTGACTCGCCGGATTGATGGGGCGGTGCTGCTGCACCACCCCTGGCCTTGAAGGCCGTTCTCCCTCCCGGGAGAGATTTTTACAGGCGCTCGAACACTACCGCGATGCCCTGCCCGCCGCCTATACACATCGTTACCAGCGCATAGCGACCGCCAGTGCGGTGCAACTCGTAGATCGCCTTGGTGGCCAGGAAGGCACCGGAACAACCGACCGGATGGCCGAGGGCGATCGCGCCGCCGTTCGGATTGACCTTGCTGAGGTCGAAGCCTAGGCCGCGTGACACTGCAATCGCTTGCGCTGCAAAGGCTTCGTTGCTTTCGATCACGTCGATCTGGTCAAGTGTCAGGCCGCCCTTTTTCAGCGCCAGCTTGGTCGCCGGGATCGGACCTTCGCCCATGATCTCGTTGGGCACACCAGCCACTGCATAGGACACGATCCGCGCCATCGGCTTGTGGCCGGCAGCCGCAGCAACAGCTGCATCGGCGAGCACGAAGAAGGCCGCGCCGTCGTTGATGCCCGAAGCATTGCCCGCGGTCACTGAACCGTCTTTCTTGAACGCCGGCTTCATCTTCGCCAGCGTTTCCATCGTCGTGCCGACCTTGACATGTTCGTCGGTGTCGAAGGTCACTTCGCCCTTGCGGGTCTGTTTGACGATAGGCACGATCTGCGATTTGAAACGGCCTTCAGCGATGGCCGCTGCAGCACGGCGGTGCGATTCGACGGCCAACGCGTCCTGCTCGTCGCGGGTGATGCCCCATTTGGTCACCAGGTTCTCGGCTGTGATGCCCATATGGCCAACGCCGAATGGATCGGTCAGCGTCGCAACCATCATGTCGACCAACTTGGTGTCGCCCATGCGTGCGCCGCTGCGCATTGCCGTCGACAGGTAGCCGCCGCGGCTCATCACTTCGACGCCACCGCCTACGCCGTAGTCGCAGTCGCCGAGCAGAATGTTCTGGCCGGTGGTGACGATCGCCTGCAGGCCCGAAGAGCACAAGCGATTGACCGACATCGCGACTGAATCCATCGGCAAGCCGGCCTGGATCGCGGCAACACGGGCCACGTAAGGGAAACGGCTTTCGGTGGGGATGGTGTTGCCGACCGTCACATAGTTGATCAAGGCGGGGTCAACGCCCGAGCGCTTGACGGCTTCCTTCATCACGGTCCCGGCCAATTCAGCCGGCTCGATGTCGGCCAATGCGCCACCGAAAGTGCCAATTGCAGAGCGGGCTGCACCCAATACCACCACATCACGTTGACTCATCGCCTGTATCCCCTTGCTGATTGAAATAAATAAAGATGCGAGTTCACCGCACCGAACTGGCATCTGCCTTACAGGATACCAAATTAGTCAAAAAAACCCGCCTCTGGCCCCGCCAATCAGTTGCTCAGCTTGGTGTCGGCGACCCGGTTGGCAATCCGGGTAAAAAGCCGGCGGAATTCCTCGGTTGGCAGATCGCCAAAACGCGGGTCATCGTTGGCCGCGAAAGCAGTGGCGATCTCGGTCCAATCCGGGTCCTTTAGATGGAGTCGCGCCAGCGGCAGAACCGAACGCTCTTCAAGACCGATATGCCTGAGAACATGCACGGCCAGACTGTTCACCGCATCGGCGAGGGCTTCGTCGCCATCCTCGGCTGCGATGTCCTGCAGCGCAAGACAGAACGACACGCGGTCGATCAACCGGTGTTCAGTCAGATGCTGGGACTCGACTTCAAGCAGCAGCGCGTCGCTGCCCGGATCGCGCAAACGCAGCAAGCGGTGCAGATGCATTTCTTCCTTGGGATGGTGCAACTGGGACGGGAATTCCCGCAGATAGGAAAGCATGCGGGTCAGGCTGTTGAAATCGGGTTCGCGCTTGGCCAACTGTGCCTCGTTGACCAGATCGCGCATCGATTGGACGACCACTGCGATCGAGCGATGCTCGTCCTGGATGATGGCAAGCGCACGTTCGGCATCGGTGATCGGACGCCCTGCCGCTACCCGGGTCACCAGCAAGGCTACCGGCGACTGGCGCAGCACCAGTTCGGTCTGGGTGCTGTGAAGCCAACCCGCCAAGGCTCCACGCGCTTTGCCGCGAGAGGCCATCACGATCAGGTCGCAACCATGGCCCAGCGCAGCTTCGATGATGGCTTCGGCCGGCTTGTCGCTGGTCACTGCGGCCGAAGTGCAAGGCACTTTGGCTGCATTGGCGCAAGCCACGGCCTTGCTCAGCAAGACATGGGTGTCGCCGAGTGCGGCTTCGACGAACATCGTCGGCTCCAGCGTCATGATCAGCGCGCCCTCGCCCGTGGCGCTGTAATCGGGCGTAGCGTGAAAAAAAGTGATCCGGGCGTCGAGCCTCGACGCCAGTTCCACCGCGGTGATGATGTTGGCTGAAGACAGCGCGGAGTCATCGAGGGGAACAAGCAGATGTTTGTACATGGCGACGCCTGAAAAATTGGCTTCGCCATCTTGGGGCTTGAATGCAGGCCCGGTCTTGATCTGTGACAAGGAGATGCGGGCAACTGCCAACACTGTAAACTCGTACAGTCATGCAGACCCATCAAACCATTTTGCCTGGACGCAGCCAGCTGACCCGCTTGATGAAGATCTGGCGCTCGGGCGGCTGGCCGAGTCACGACGCGACCGACATCGACCTGCTGGCAGCGGGATGGGTGTCGCTGGTGGACCATCAAGCCGGTCAACAAACACTGCGCTTGACTGACTCAGGGGTCCAGTTGCTGGCTCAGGCACGCCATCGCAACCAGCGCGCCCTGAGTACCCATGATCGCCTGGGTGAGCGAATGGCCAAGGAACTTGTGGCCGGTGGCCGGATTGTCTGGCGCGAACTGTCGCTGCGTGCCGCCTTGGCAGCCAGCGCCGAAGCGATCGCCCTGCCCTGCGCTGACCTTCTGTGCAGCGAGGCACCGCCGCCTGCGACCAAGGCCGGCTGGCGAATCGCCCGGCCTGATCTTTTTTCGGTACGCAATACCTCGGTTGAGGCCTACTTACAGCCAGTCGTCCATGAGATCAAGGCGAGCCGGGCTGATCTGCTGTCCGACCTGCGCCATGCCGCCAAGCGCGAGTCCTACCAATGGCTTTGCTGCGAATGCTATT
>CANFIC010000089.1 GCA_947446685.1 Burkholderiales bacterium | reverse complement strand
GACCACGCGCGACAGCATGTCGCGACCGATCTCGTCGGTGCCGAACCAATGGGCGGCGCTGGGTGCTTTGCGGATCGCGCCCCAGTCGGTGGCGATCGGATCCTGCGACGCAATCCAGGGCGCGAACAAAGCCATGGCGATGAACAGCAGGACGACGATCAGGCCGAGCAGTGCGCCGCGGCGGCGCTTCAAGCGGCGCCAGCCAAGCTGCCAGGGACCAGCCTCAATCGAGGTCGTTACGGCCGTTGCTGAGCTCATGTCCTGAGCCTCGGATTGACCAAGAAGTAAGCCATGTCGGCGAGCAGATTCAGCAGGATATAGGCGCTGGCGGTGACCAGCACGACGCCTTGCACGACCGAGTAGTCGCGGTTGAACACCGAGTCAACGATCAGCTTGCCGAAGCCGGGAATGGTGAAGACCTGCTCGGTCAGCACCGCACCCGACAGCAGGGTGCCCAGTTCCAGCGCGCCCAGCGTGATGATCGGCGTCAGCGCATTGCGCAAGGCATGCTTGAGTACGACCGTGCGGGCGCTCAGACCTTTGGCGCGTGCCGTGCGCACATAGTCGCTGGCGAGCACTTGCAGCATCGCGCTGCGCGTATGCCGCATCAGCACGGCGGCGATCGCATTGCCCAGCACGAAGGCCGGCATGATCATCGCGCGCAGGTTGGCGCCGAGATCCTCGAAGGGACTGATATAGCCCGAAGCCGGCAGCCAGCCGAGCTGTACCGAGAACAGCAGAATCATCAGGATGCCGAGCCAGAAGTTGGGCGTCGACAAGCCCCAGAGCGCGAACAAATTGGCGCCATAGTCCCAGGCCGTGCCGCGGCCGACCGCCGAAATGATGCCGGCCGGGATGCCGATCAGCAGCGCAATAACAAAAGCCAGCAGCGCCAGTTCCAAGGTCACCGGCAGTTTCTGCCCGATCAGCTCGAGTACCGGTTGCTGCGTGCGGATCGACTCGCCCAGGTCACCATGCAGCACGCCACCGACCCAATAGGCATAGCGCATCGGCAACGGCTCATCCAGGTGCAGCTTGACGCGCAGATAAGCCACCACCGTCGGATCCTGGTCTTCGCCGGCGAGGATCAGCGCCGGATCGCCGGGCAGCAACTGCTGCAGGCCGAAGATCAGCATCGAGACGAAAACCAGCGTCGGCAGAATGCTGGCAAGTCGTTTGACGAGGAAATCAAACATCAGCGCGACAAGCAAATCTTCATGGCGCCAGAGTCAAGCCGGTCACGCGCAGCAGGCCATCAGGAATATTGCGCACGCCGGCCAGCTTGTTGCTGTAAGCCCAGAGCCAGTTGCGGTGGTAGACATAGATGATGGCGCGCTCTTTCATGACGCGCGCGGCAATCTGCTCGAACAACTTCTTGCGCAGGGCCGGATCGCGCTGCGCACGTGACTGGTTCAGCAGGCTCTCTGTTTCAGCATCGCAATAGCCGGCGTAGTTCAAGGGCTGCTTGCAACCATAGAAGCTGAACAGATTGCCATCAGGGTCAGCACGGCCGCTCCAGGCCAGTACATAGGCTTCGAACTCGCCCTTGTCGGCCATGTTCAGCGAGGTGGCGAATTCAGCCGCCTGGATCTTCACGTCGAAACCGGCTTCGCGGCTCATCGCCTGCACCACCAGCGCCAGTCGCTGCGCGTCCGAGGTCGTCGGCGTCACCAGCGTGAAACTCGGGCGCGGCACGCCGGCCTCCTTCAGCAGCGCCTTGGCGCGCGCGATGTCGCGTTTGGGCATCGGCATGTTCTTGGCGTAGTAGCTGTTGGTCGGCGGCACCCACTGATTACCCACCGTCGCCTCGTTGTCCATCACCACCTGGGCCAGACCCTGGCGGTCAAGCGACAACTCGAACGCTTCGCGCACCAGCGCGCTGCGGCCCAGCGGGTTCTTCTGCGCCAGCTCGCTCTTGCCGATATTGATCGTGATGCCCTGGTAACCGATCTCGGTGATGCGCGAGATCTTCAGCTTCTTGTCAGACTGCAGCTTCTCCATGTCGCTCGGTGCCAGGCGCTCGGCAAAGTCGAGTTGACCTGATTTCAGATTGGCCAGCCGCACGGTCGCATCGGGAATCGGCGTGTAGATGACCTTGTCGAAATGCACCGCGTCCTTGTTCCAGTAAGCGCCGAAACGCTCGAACAAGATGCGGTCCTGCGCCACCCGCTCGACGAACTTGAACGGGCCCGAGCAGACTGGCTTCAAGCCGAACTTCTCGCCCGCGGCCAGCGCCGCTTTGGGCGAGACCATCATGCCGGCGCGGTCGGCCAGTTGCGCCAGCAGCGGCGAAAACGGGGCTGACAGGTTCAGCTTGACGGTGGCGGCATCGATCACCTCGACACTGCTCACCGGCGCCAACTCGCCGCGGCGATTCGACCCGGGCATGGTCTTGTGGCGCTCGAGATTGAACTTGACCGCCGCCGCATCGAACTTCTCGCCGTCATGGAAGGTCACGCCGGGTCGCAGTTTCAGCGTCAGCGCTTTGCTGTCGGCCGACCATTCATAGCCGGTGGCCAGTTGCGGCACGATCGCGAGCTTCTCGTCGATGTCGAACAGCTTGTCGCACAGTGCGGCGAACACGACCCGGCCGACAAAGCTGCGCGCCAGGCTCGGGTCGAGTACATCAGGGTCTTCAGCCAGCCCGACGCGCAAGGTCTGCCCATGCACTGTCAGGGGCAGCAGCAAGGCGGCGATGATGGTTCTGGTGCTGTTTTTCATGGCTTTGACCTCGGTTGAAAGATTGAAACGATAGCTCAGACCGCGCTGGGGATGAAGGCCGACTGCAGCCTGGCCAGCCGCAGCCGGGCGGCCGTCATGGCCGGCCTCGGCGGCAGTACCGACGCCGCCGGCAGCTCGCGCCAGAAATGACAGGCGACGGCCTGTGATGCATCGGCTGCTTCAAGGCGCGGCGTTGCCTGGGCGCAGAGCGCCTGCGCGTAGGGGCAGCGGGTGTGGAAATGGCAGCCCGCAGGCGGATTGACGGGGCTCGGCACATCGCCGGCCAGCAGCAAGCGCTGCCGCTGCAGCCCCGGCTCGGGCAGCGGAATCGCCGCCAGCAGCGCCTGCGTGTAGGGGTGGCGGGGCGCGGCGAACAAGGCCTCCTTGTCGCCGATCTCGACGATACGGCCGAGGTACATCACCGCGATCCTGGTGGCGATATGTTTCACCACCGCCAGGTCATGGGCGATGAACAGATAGGCAATGCCGAACTGCTGTTGCAGGTCCTGCAGCAGGTTGACGACCTGTGCCTGCACCGACACATCGAGGGCCGACACCGCTTCATCGCAGACGATCAAATCAGGCTCGACCGCCAGCGCCCGCGCGATGCCGATGCGCTGCCGCTGGCCGCCCGAGAACTGATGCGGATAGCGCTGCTTATGCTCGGGAGCGAGGCCGACGATGCGTAGCAACTCGGCCACCCGCTCAGCATGCCGCCCCTGATGCAGGCCATGCAGCAGCAGCGGCTCGGTCAAGGTCTGGCCGACCGTCATGCGTGGATTTAGCGACGAATAAGGGTCCTGAAAAATGATCTGCATCGAGCGTCGCCTGGCGCGCAGCGCATCGGCGTCGAGGCTGCCGAGGTCCTGGCCGCCGAAGCTGACGCGTCCCGCCGTCGGCTCGATCAAGCGCAGCACCAAGCGGCCCAGCGTCGATTTGCCGCAACCCGATTCGCCGACGATGCCAAGCGTCTCGCCACGCGAGAGGCTGAAGTCGACGCCGTCGACCGCGCGCACCGCGCCGCTGACACGGCCGAACAGGCCCTGGCGGATCGGGAAATGCTTGACCAGACCGGTCACTTCGAGCAGGGGCTGATTCATGCAGCCTCCGGCCAGTTCGCCATCAAGAGCTGCGGGTCAAGTGGCGCTTTCCAGCAGGCCGAGAAATGTTCGGTGCCGACCTGCTGCAATGCCGGCGCCTGGGCATGGCAATGAGCGTCGGCAAAAGGGCAGCGCTCGGCAAAGCTGCAGCCGGCCGGCCGGCGCAGCGGGCTCGGCACCTGGCCTTCGATCGATGCCAGCCGGTCGAGCTGTCCGTCCAGGCGCGGTATCGAGCCGAGCAGGCCGATCGTGTAGGGGTGCTGCGGCGCCTCGAACAGGGTCTGCACCGGCGCGCGCTCGACCACCCGGCCGGCATACATCACCAGCACTTCATCGGCGACTTCGGCGACCACACCGAGGTCATGGGTGATCAGGATGATCGCGGCGCCGGTCTCCTGCTGCAGCCCGCGCATCAGGGCGAGGATCTGCGCCTGGATCGTCACATCGAGCGCGGTCGTCGGCTCGTCGGCAATCAGCAGGCGCGGCTCGCAGGCCAAGGCCATCGCGATCATCGCGCGCTGGCGCATGCCGCCCGACAGCTTGTGCGGATGCTCGGCAAAGCGCTGTTCGGGCGCCGGCATGCGCACCTTGCGCAGCATCTCGAGCGCCCGCTCTTTCGCTTCGGCGCGGCCAATTTTGCGGTGCCGCAGCAGGCCTTCGACGATCTGCTCGCCGATCGTGAAGACCGGGTTCAGCGAGCTCATCGGTTCCTGGAAGATCATCGCGATGCCGTTGCCGCGCAGGTCTTGCAGCTCGGCTTCAGGCGCGCCGACCAGCTCGCGGCCCTCGAAGCGGATCGACCCGCCCTTGATGAAACCGGGCGGGTTGGGCACCAGGCCCATGATCGACAGCGAGGTCACGCTCTTGCCGCAACCCGACTCGCCGACGATGGCCAGGGTGCGGCCGGCTTCGACCGAAAAGCTGATGCCGTCGACCGCCGGGAACTCGCCGTCGTCAGTCCTGAAATGCGTGCGCAACTCGCGCACTTCGAGCAAGGCCGTCATTCGTCTTTCAATCGTTCATGCAGTTGATGGGCAAGTGCCAGCAATGATTTGTCCTGCCCCCAACGGCCGACCAGTTGTAACCCGACCGGCAGGCCCAGGCGGCCTTCGGTGAACGGCAGGTGCACGCAGGGCAGACCGAGCAGGGTCCAGCCGCGGCAGAACACCGGGTCACCAGTGGCGCTGATGCCAGCAGGCGCCTCGCCGGTAGCGCTCGGCGCCAGAATCACATCGAAGCGGTCGAACAGTGCATCGGCCACGCGCTGCGCCGCCGCCGTGGCAACAAGATCGTGCAGATGCTGGTCGCCGCCGATGGTCATGCCTTCATCGAGCAGGGCCAGCAGCCTGGGGCTTAGGCGGTCCCGGTGCTGCAGCCGCTCATGGCTCAAGGCCCGCGCCATCTCGAACGCCATCACCGATTTTTGCAAAGCGACCAGGCCGTGGAGTGCCGGCGGCAACTCGAGGTCGGCCAGGCTGGCATGAGGTGCCAGGCGCTTCACCGCCAGCTCCCAAGCCTGTCCCATATCTGCATCAGCGAGCTGCCATTCAGGCCCGCGGCACAGACCGATGTTTGGCCGGAAGTCCGCTGGCAGGGCCTCGGGCATACGCATATCGCCGCTCAGCACCGCGCCGAGCAGGCTGACATCGCGCACGCTGCGGCCGAATCCGCCGATGACGTCAAGCGCTTCAGACAGGCTTTTCACCCCGGCGCGCGGCACCAGGCCGAGGCTCGGCTTGTAGCCGACCACGCCGCAATAGGCGGCCGGCCGGATGATTGACCCGGCAGTCTGCGTGCCCAGCGCCAGCGGCAGCATGCAAGCGGCTACCGCTGCGGCCGATCCGCTCGACGAGCCGCCGGGTGTATGCGGGCTGCCAGCCGGGCTGTGCGGGTTGACCGTGGGGCCGGGCTGGAAATAGGCGAATTCGGTGCTGACGGTCTTGCCTGGCAGCAAGGCGCCGGCCTCGCGGCACAGCGCCACGACGGCAGCATCGGCCACCGGTTGGTGCCCGGCGTAAAGCGCTGAGCCGTAACTGGTCGGCATCCCGGTCGTATCGATCAGGTCTTTGACCCCCAGCGGCAGACCATGCAGCAGGCCACGCAGCGGACCGGCGTCGAGCGCCCTGGCTTGCGCCATTGCGGCATCGGCGTCGAGATGCGCAAAGGCCTGGACCTCGGCTTCGCGCAGCTCGATCTGGGCCAGGCAGGCGCGGGTCAGATCGACTGCGCTGATCTCGCGCCTCGCCAGCAGCGCTGCGGCTTGCCAAGCTTGCAACTGGTGCAGGTTTTTCATCAAGCGGTCCCGTTCCAGTCCTTGATCAGGTCGTTGAACAAGGTAGTGGCTTCAGCGATCCGGTCGACACGGCAATATTCATCGGTCTGGTGCGCCATTTCGGCTTGACTGGGCCCGAGGATTACCATCCGCGGGCCGCCGCGAGGCTGCTGCGGAGTTGATTGGTGTAGGGCATCAAGAAATCCTTGGTAAAAGGGAAATTGATAAACAACAGTGGCGATGGCGATTGTGGGGCCTTCCAACCCGGTCGGGTCAGATCAATTCTGACCTTGCAAGTTCTGCGCCAACAGCTGGCGTTCCGTTGCTGAGCGGCAGTTACGGCAAGAAAGCATCGCGACAGCCAGGGGGAATGCACCAGGTTGATGCATCAATGCCCACGACGGACGGCTTCAGGCCATCGGCGCAATGACGCTGTCCGGGCGTTCGAAGACCTGGGCGAGGCAACTCAGGAATTCGGCGCACAAAGCCTGCTCGATGCGCTGGCGGGCATGGACCGAATAGACCCTGAATTCCACCGCCGGTTCGAAGCGAATTGCTTTCACTCGGGGCATCTGCAAGGTCCTGACCACCAGCGGGTTGACGACGCTGACGCCCAGGCCCATGCCTACCATCGTGCAGATGGTGGCCGCATAAGGCGTTTCGAGGTTCATGCGGCGGCTGCCAGGCTTGAATGCAGCGTCGACCTTGCTGCGGCTTTCGTCGCCGCTGCCCAGCGAAATGAATGACTCGTCGTCCAGATCCTTGGCCCTGATCAGTTGCTTCGATGCCAGTCGGTGCTTTTCAGGAACGATGCAGAGTCCGTTTTCGCGGTACAGCAGCCGCTCCTTGACCTCTTGCAAATCGGGCACATAGGAAGCCAGACCGAAATCACAAAAACCGGAGGCAACCCATTTGCAGACTGTGGCCGAGTCGCTGGTGTGAACGCGGATCAGCACATCCGGGTGCGCGATGCGAAACGACTGGATCGCATGCGGCAGGACACCGATTGCCAAAGCCGGCGAGGCGCCGATCCTGAGCCCGCCCGTCCCCAGCGCCTTGATCGTGGTTGCAGCATCGCGGATGTTGTGCAAGCCGACAAAGGTGCGTTCCACTTCCACATACAGGGCTTCTGCCTCGGGGGTTGGCACCAGCCTGAGCCCGACCCTTGCGAACAGCTTGAGGTCTAGTTCGCGCTGCAACCTTGTGATCAGTCGGCTGATATTGGGCTGGGAGGTATGCAGTTGTGCCGCCGACAAGGTCATCGACCGGGTCAGCATCACAGAGCGAAAGGCCTCGATTTGCTTGAAGTCCAAGGGATCACTCCAGTCTGATGCTCCATATCAAAATTGCATGAAGCTTGAGAAAGTCGGTATTTGACTGCATTTTCCTCGCTTGCGATACTGGTTTGGTGAACAAGTCCAAAGTAAGCCGCAGGCTGACCGAGTCCACGGCCCCCGAGGTGTGTGAACATATCTACGCACCCCGCCTGGCGAGGGACTTTCCCTCGGGCTTTGATTACCTCGGTGACATCAACCAGGCGCATCTGCTGATGCTGCACCGGGCCGGTCTGCTTTCTGATGAGGACGCATCCGGGCTGGCCCAGGCCCTGCTGCGGATGGAAGCCGAGGGCGCCAGCGCAGTGCCGCTTGATCCGGCGCTCGAGGATGCCTACTTCAACTTCGAAGCCCAGCTGATGCGCTTGGCCGGGGCTCATCTTGGCGGTTGCTTGCATGTGGCCCGCAGCCGCAACGATATTCTGGCAACGCTGGACAGGATGCGGGCGCGCCAGCTCGCCGTCAGCCTGATCGATGGCTTGTGTGCGGCCCGTTGCACGGCGCTTGAGGGGGCAATCCGGCATGCCCAGGTGGTCATGCCGGGCTATACCCATCTGCAGCCGGCTCAGCCGATCACCTTTGGTTTTTATCTGCTGGGTCTGGCCGAAGCACTCGGCCGGGACATCACGCGCATCCGGCAATTGCAAGCCGGCCTCGACCTTTGCCCGCTGGGCGCCGGGGCAATTGCCGGCACCTCGTTTCCGATCCTGCAGCAAGAAAGTGCCCGCCTGCTCGGCTTCAGCAAGGCTGCGGCCCATTCGCTCGACGCCGTCGCCTCACGTGATTTCGCACTCGAATTGATGTCGGCGATGGCCATCTCCGGCATTGGTTCAAGCCGGATCGCCCAGGACTTCTATGTCTGGTGCACGCATGAGTTCAGTCTGGTGGATTTCCCGGACAGCGTGGCGGGTACCTCGAGCATGATGCCGCAGAAGAAAAACCCGGTCGTGCTTGAATATCTGAAGGGCAAGGCAGGCCACCTGGTGGGCCTGTTGATGGCCGCGATGGCGACCATGAAGGGCGTGAATTTCACCCATACCGGCGATGGCAGCCGTGAAACCATGCGCAGTTTGTGGGAGGCGGGCGACGAATCGCTGCATGTCCTCAAGATGCTCGATCTGGTCCTGCGCACGGCCATACCCAATGAAGAAGCGATGCTGCGCCGGGCCCGTGAGGATTTCTGTGCGGCCACGGATCTGGCCGATGCGCTGGTGCGAACTTCGGGCTTGTCGTTCCGCGAGGCCCACCATGTGGTGGGTGCCGTGGTCAGGTCTGCCATGACCCGTTCGCTGGCTGCGCATCAGATCAGCTCGGAGATGGTCGACGAGGCCGCTTTGGCGCAGATCGGCCGGCGTCTGGAGCTGGGCGATCAGGCGGTGCGCGATTGTCTGGACCCCGCCCGCAGCGTCAGCAGCAGAACCTTTGGCGGCGGACCTGCGCCGGCCATCGTGCTGGAGCGAGCCGCCCTTTTGCTCAAGGAATGCGCGCTCGAACAGCAGGCCAACCTTGAACGCAGCCATGCCTTCGCACAGGCGCGGCTTGAGCTGAAGCGATCGCTGCGCGCTCTGATCATCCCTGCCCCAGCTTGACCCTCGCCCATCCCGCCACTGATCACAGGAGTTCCGCATGAACGCCATGACTTTTTGCAAAGCTGTCTCTTCAGTCCTGCTCTGCGCTGCTGGGAGCCTGGCATTCGCCCAGGACTTGCCGCCAGCGCCGATCAGGATGGTGGTCGGGTTCGCGCCTGGCGGGGCCAATGATGTCATCGCAAGAGTGATTGCGACGCCGTTGCAGGCACAGATCAAGTCGACGGTGATCGTCGAAAACAAGCCCGGCGGCGGCAGTACCGTCGCAACGGCCGAACTCGCGAAGGCGCCGGCGACGGGGCAAATGCTGTTGCTCGGCTCGACCGGCGGACAAGCAATCGCGCCAGCGATCTACGACAAACTGCCCTACGACCCGGTCAAGAACGTCCAGCCGGTCACGATGGTCGCCAAGTCGGCTATCGCCATCGTCGTCAACGAGGCCTTGCCGGTCAAAAATGTGAATGAACTGATTGCCTATGCGAAGGCTAATCCCGGGAAACTGAATGTGGCTTCGCCGGGCAATGGCACCGGCTCGCACCTGGCGGCCGAACTCTTCAAGAGCATGGCCGGTGTTGCCATGACCCATATTCCTTACCGTGGCGATGCGCCTGCGATGCAGGATGTGATGGGCGGTCAGGCGCAGCTGACTTTTGCCAGTCTGCCTTCGGCGATTGCCGGTGCACAGACCAATCGCGCCAGGATCATTGCGGTGACCAGCGCCAACCGCGTGCCAATGCTGGCCAGCACCCCGACGGTGATCGAATCCGGGCTGCCAGGTTATGAGGTGCTGACCTGGTATGGCGTTTTCACCACCGGCGGTACGCCGACAGCGGTCGTGAACCGGTTGGCTGCGGAAATCGGTTTGGTGCTGGCCCAGCCTGCAGTGCGCGAAGCGATCAGCAAGATGGGCATGGAGGCCGCACCCTCCAGCCCGGAAGAATTCAGCCGGGTCGTCAACAGCGACATGGCCCGCTGGGGCGCGGTGGTGCGTTCAGTCGGAATCAAGGTGGACTGATGGCCGATGCCGGATTGAGCTCTGACTGCATCGTGGTTGGCGGTGGCCTGGTGGGCGCCTCGATCGCCTATGGCCTGGCGCGCTCGGGCGCCAGCGTGATCGTGCTTGACGAAGATGACAAGGCCTTGCGTGCCACCCGCGGGAACTTCGGCCTGATCTGGGTGCAAAACAAGGGCATCAGCATGCCCCAGTATTCGGCCTGGAGCCGGGATGCGGCCAGGCTCTGGCCAGGCTTTGCCGGACAGTTGTTGACCGAGACCGGGGTCGACGTCAATTTGCAGCAACCGGGGGGCTTTTGCCTATGCCTTTCCGAGGCCGAACTGCTCGAACGCGAGCAAAGCCTGCTTGCCATCCAGAAAGCCGTGAGCGGCGACTATCCCTTCGAAATGCTCGACCAGCAGGCGCTGCGCCAACGGCTTCCGGCGATCGGCCCTGAGGTTGTCGGCGCGAGCTTTACACCGATGGATGGGCATGTGAACCCGCTCAAGCTCTACCTTGCTTTGCTGCAGGCCTGCCGGCAAATGGGCGTGCGGATCTGTCATGCCGCCCATGCCGGAAAGATCGAAGCCTCGGATGACAAGGGTTTCCGCCTGAGTTGCGGCCCGGTCAACTACCGGGCTGGCAAGATCGTGCTGGCCGCAGGGCTGGGTAACAGGGCCTTGGCCGAGCAGGTCGGCCTTTACGCGCCGGTGGTGCCGACCCGAGGCCAGGTGCTGGTGACCGAGCGGTTGCGGAAATTTCTCGATTACCCAACCAACAAGCTGCGCCAGACGGATGAGGGCGCCGTGCATATCGGCGACTCGGTCGAGGATGTCGGTTTCGACGACCGCACGACCACCGATGTGCTGCAGTTCATGGCCCGCCGCGCGGTCAAGTCATTTCCCTTGCTGCGGGATGTCAATCTGGTGCGTGCCTGGGGCGCATTGAGGGTGATGACGCCCGACGGCTTTCCCCTCTACGAGCAGTCGATTGCTCATCCCGGCGCTTATGTGGTCACCTGTCACAGCGGCGTGACGCTTGCAGCCGCGCATGCGCTGCGGGTTGCGCCCTGGATTGCTGGCGGCTCGGTTCCGGCCGAGATCAGCGAATTTACTTCCGCGCGCTTCAGTCGGGGCCTGGCCCGTCCGATGTACGTCAATTGAGCCCTTATGAGTGAAACCCCAGCCTTCAAAACCTTGCCGGGATCCGCAGCAAGCCGGGTTGAAATTTTCTTCGATGGCCGGCCGCTGCAGGTGCCGGCCGGCCAATCGGTTGCGGCTGCCTTGCTGGTCGGGGGGGTGCAGATCTTCCGGGAGACGCCGGTCTCCGCAGCGCCGCGCGGCCCCTATTGCATGATGGGCGTCTGCTTTGAATGCCTGTTGGAAATCGATGGCCTGCAGAACCGCCAGGCCTGCCTGACAACGGTGCGCGAAGGCATGAAAATCCGCACACAAATGGGTGCGCGCATGCTCGCGGCCGCAGGAGCTGTTGATGCTGGATGAGCCGATCGACCTGGCCATCGTCGGTGCCGGGCCGGCCGGCATGGCTGCAGCCTTGACCGCGCGCTCGGCGGGTCTGTCGGTCGTG
>CANFIC010000088.1 GCA_947446685.1 Burkholderiales bacterium | reverse complement strand
CGAGCCGACAAGTTAAGCCTGATGACCATAGCGAGGTGGTCCCACTCCTTCCCATCCCGAACAGGAAAGTGAAATGCCTCTGCGCCGATGATAGTGCGGGTTCCCGTGTGAAAGTAGGTCATCGTCAGGCTATTATCCTAGAACCCCCAAGTCTCACGACTTGGGGGTTTCTTCGTTGTGGGAACGAAAATAGTCAGGCGGGCACTGCGATGCTGCAGTGACGATCAGGCGAAACTATGCGCGTCCGCTAGCAAGGGTGCCTTGGCATCCTTCTCCGCGAGCATCGGAGCAACGCCGGTAGCGGGCCAGTTGATACCGACAGTTGGATCATCCCAGCGCAGACAGCCTTCGGCTTGCGGGGCGTAGTAGTCGGTGGTCTTGTAGAGAAAATCTGCGTTTTCTGAAAGCACCAGGAAACCATGGGCAAAACCAGGTGGAACCCAGAGTTGGCGGTGGTTATCGGCAGTCAGCTCAATGCCGTCCCAGCGGCCGAAGTTGGGGCTTGAGCGGCGTAGATCGACAGCCACATCAAACACTGCCCCGCTGACCACCCGCACCAACTTCCCTTGGGTATGAGGCGGCAACTGAAAGTGCATGCCGCGCAGGACCCCGCGTACTGAACGCGAATGGTTGTCCTGCACAAACCGAACGGCATGGCCTACTGCCAGGTCGAAGGCCTGCTCGTTCCAACTCTCGGTGAAAAACCCGCGCGCATCACCGAAAACCCTGGGTTCGATAATCAATACTTCGGGCAGGCTGGTCGGCGTAATTTTCATCAGAACGCCTTTTCAGCCAGCAGCCGTTGCAGATATTGCCCATAGCCGTTCTTTGCCAATGGCTTTGCCAATGCAGCCAACTGGTCGGCCGAGATCCATCCCGAACGATAGGCGATCTCTTCGGGGCAGGCTACCTTCAAACCTTGGCGCTTCTCCAGCGTAGCGATGAATTGGCTGGCTTCGAGCAGACTGTCATGTGTACCGGTATCAAGCCAGGCATAACCGCGACCCATGATTTCGACTTGCAGCTGCTGCTGGCGCAGATATTGGGCGTTGACGTCAGTGATTTCCAATTCGCCGCGTGGGCTTGGTTTGATTGCTGCTGCAATCTCGCAGACCTGTTCATCGTAGAAGTACAAACCTGTCACGGCGTAATTGCTTTTTGGCGCTTGTGGCTTTTCTTCAATCGACAAGGCTTTCTGCTTTGCATCAAATTCGACAACGCCGTAGCGGTCCGGATCGGTGACATGGTAAGCAAAAACGGTTGCGCCGCTGGTCGAATTGCCGGCATTGCCAAGCAAGCCCTGGAAATCATGCCCGTAAAAGATGTTGTCGCCGAGCACCAAGGCGCTTGACCCCCCAGCTATGAAATCTCTGCCGAGGATGAAGGCTTGCGCCAGGCCATCCGGGCTGGGCTGTACGCAGTAGCTGATGTCCAGTCCCCAGCGTTTTCCGTCACCCAGCAGCGCTTCAAATCGAGGAATATCGTGAGGCGTACTGATCAGCAAAATCTCGCGAATACCCGCCAGCATCAAGGTGCTCAATGGGTAATAGACCATTGGCTTGTCATAGACCGGGAGCAGTTGCTTGCTGATGGCCAAGGTGGCTGGATGCAAGCGACTGCCGGAGCCGCCTGCCAGGATGATGCCCTTACGATTTTTTTGCACTTCAGAGTCCTTCAAAGAATTTCATCCAACATTCGTTCTACCCCTTGCTGCCAAGGCGGCAGGCAAAGGCCGAAATTCTGTTGCAGTTTGGCGTTGGAAAGGCGCGAATTCAGTGGGCGTTGCGCCGCCGTTGGATATTCACTGGTACGAAGCGGCAAGAGCTGGTCAGGTTCAACCCGGATCGGGCGACCTTGTCTGCGCGCGTAATCGATCACGAATGCGGCATAGTCGTACCAACTGGTTTCACCAGTGGCTGTCGCGTGATAAATGCCGCTCAGGGCCGGATCGCGGAGAGTTTCCCGCAGCATATGTGCGCTCAGGTCGGCCAGCAGTTCAGCACCGGTCGGTGCTCCGATTTGGTCTGCGATGACCTTCAATTGCTCGCGCTCCGCGGCCAAGCGCAGCATGGTCTTGGCAAAATTCCCGCCTCGCGCCGCATAGACCCAACTGGTACGCAATATCAGGTGCAGGCAACCACTGGACTGGATTGCTTCTTCGCCCGCCAGCTTGGTTTTGCCATAAACGCTCAAGGGCGCGGTTGCCGCACCTTCTGCGCGGGACTGGTCGCCGCTGCCATCGAACACATAGTCAGTGCTGTAGTGCAACAGCATTGCACCCAAGACCAGTGCTTCACGAGCCAGCATGGCCGGTGCATGGCAATTGATCTGCAACGCCAACTCTGCTTCGTTCTCGGCTTTGTCGACGGCTGTGTATGCCGCAGCATTGACAATCACTTGTGGCGCAATGCTGCGCACGTTGGCCTTCAAGGAATCGCTGTCAGCGAGGTCGCCACCGTTTTCCCGGCCCAAGGCAATGACCTCGCCAAGAGGCGCCAACGCCCGTTGTAATTCCCAGCCTACTTGGCCGTTCTTGCCGAGCAGGAGGATCTTCATGCGCTGGCGGGTTCGCTGTATTGCTGCTCAACCCATTCACGGTAGGCACCGCTTTGCACTCTGGCCACCCATTCGGGATGCGCCAGATACCATTGCACCGTCTTGCGGATACCCGAGGAAAATGTCTCGGCCGGCCGCCAACCGAGCTCGCGCTCAATCTTGCGCGCGTCGATTGCATAGCGCCTGTCGTGGCCCGGCCGGTCTTTCACATAGCTAATCAGGCGCTTGTAGGATCCGCCGATGTCCGGCCTAAGCTCATCGAGCAAGTCGCAGACTTTGTGCACGATGTCCAGGTTGGTCATCTCGTTCCAGCCGCCGATGTTGTAGGTTTCGCCCAGTCGACCGCCTGCCAAGACCGCGCGGATCGCCGAAGCATGGTCGGTGACATAAAGCCAGTCGCGCACATTCTTGCCATCGCCATAAATCGGCAAGGCCTTGCCGGCCAGCGCATTGACGATCATCAGCGGGATCAATTTTTCGGGGAAATGAAAAGGCCCGTAATTGTTGCTGCAGTTGGTCGTCAGCACTGGCAGACCGTAGGTATGGTGCCAGGCCCGCACCAGATGATCGCTGGCGGCCTTGCTGGCTGAATAGGGGCTGTTAGGCTCGTAGGTCTTGGTTTCGGCAAAGGGCGGGTCATCTGCCGTCAGTGAGCCATAGACTTCGTCGGTGGATACATGGTGAAACCGAAATGCGGATTTTTCTGCTTCGGTCAATGCGCCCCAGTAAGCGCGGGTAGCTTCAAGCAGGGTGTAAGTGCCTTCGATATTGGTGCGCATGAATGCGCCGGGACCGCTGATTGAACGGTCGACATGGCTTTCGGCTGCGAAATGCAGCAAAGCGCGCGGGCGGTGTGTTGCGAGCAGCCGGTCGACCAGCGCTCGGTCGCAGATGTCGCCCTTGACGAACTGGTGCCTGGCATCGCCATCAAGCGCAGCCAGGTTTTCCAGATTGCCCGCATAGGTGAGCGCGTCGAGCGTGACAACCGGTTCATCCGACTGAGCCAGCCAGTCGAGGACGAAATTGCTGCCGATGAAGCCGGCCCCGCCGGTAACAAGAATGGTCATGGATTACTGCGTCCGTAATTGTCTTCAAAGCGGACGATGTCGTCCTCGCCCAGATATGCGCCTGACTGTACTTCGATGATTTCCAGCGGCACCCGGCCAGGGTTGGCCAGACGATGGGTCTGCCCCAGCGGGATGTAGGTGCTCTGGTTCTCGCTCAGCAGGATCACCTTGTCGCCATTGGTCACCTCGGCCGTGCCTGAGACGACGATCCAATGTTCAGCGCGATGGTGGTGCATCTGCAGGCTCAAGGTCGCACCTGGCTTGACCATGATGCGTTTGACCTGAAAACGCTCGCCAGAGTCAATGCTGTCATACCATCCCCAAGGGCGGTGAACCTTGCGGTGGACAGTATGCTCATCGCGCTTTTCGGCATCAAGGCGAGCGACGATCTGTTTGACCTCTTGGCTGCGTGAACGGTCGCTGACAAGCACGGCATCTGCCGTTTCCACCACCACCACATCGCGCAAACCCACCACGCTGACCAAGCGGCTGGTGGCGTGGACCAGCGTGTTTTTGCTGTCACTGAAGATTGCGTCGCCGGTCGCCGCATTGCCGTCTACATCTTTTTCGGCAACTTGCCAGACAGCATCCCAGGCACCGAGATCGTTCCAACCGGCGTCTAGCGCAACCATACGGAGCGGAAAATCGCTGCCAGGGCACCGTTCCATCACCGCATAGTCGACTGATTCGGAAGGCACGGCCGCGAATGCTGCCTTGTCTGGACGGATGAATTTGGCATCTACTTTCCGTCCCACCCAGGCCGCGCTGGTGGCTGAGGCAATATCGGGACGGAAGGTTTGCAGCGCTTTCATCCAGACGCTGGCGCGCAGCACGAAAATGCCGCTGTTCCAGAAATAGTTGCCCTCGGCAAGGTAGCGCTGAGCTGTCACGGCATCAGGTTTTTCGACGAATTGCATCACCGCCATGCCGAACGGATCGGCTTGGGCGCGGATATAACCGAAACCAGTTTCAGCACGATCTGGCGTGATGCCCAGGATCACGATCGCGCCCGATGCCGCTTGGCGAATCGCATCTTGCAAGGACTTGGTAAAGGCCGCCGGGTGAGTGACCGTCTGATCGGCTGGCGTCACCACCAGTACCGGATCATTGCCATTTTCAAGTGCGTGCAGAGCCGCTAATGTCAGCGCCGGGGCGGTATTCCGACCTATGGGTTCGAGCAGCAAGCCGCTCGGCTCCAGGCCGGTTTCACGCAGTTGGTCGAGAACCAGAAACCGGTGCTCTTCATTGCCGACGATCGCCGGGCCATGCAAAACGATGTCTTTTTCGGCCAGCGCAGCCAACCTGTTAGCCGCTTGCTGGAACAAGCTGGTATTGCCGGACAAGACCAGGAATTGTTTGGGGTAGCCAGCGCGTGAGAGCGGCCACAGACGGGTGCCGCTTCCGCCAGCCATGATGACGGGTTGAACCTGGATGCTAGTCATGGGCAATTGGAAGATTAGTTTGAAAAATTGGCGGCTTGATTGCTGACGCCAAAGCCGTTCGGATTCATCTGCTGCCAGCGCCAGCTGTCTTCGCACATGCGCCTCAAATCATGCCGGGCCTGCCAGCCGAGACGCACCTTAGCCAAAGTAGGATCAGCATAGCAGGCCGCAATATCGCCAAATCGGCGCGGCACGATGGTGTAGGGAATCGTCCGGCCGCTGGCCGCCTCATAGGCTTTGACCAGGTCGAGCACGCTATAGCCCTGGCCGGTACCGAGATTGACCGTGATCGATCCTTCGCCCGCCAAGAGAAATCGTACGGCGGCTACGTGACCGTCAGCGAGGTCAAGGACATGGATGTAATCTCGCACGCCAGTACCGTCAGCGGTGTCGTAGTCATTGCCGAAAATCTGCAAGCGATCGCGCCGTCCGACTGCGACCTGTGCGATGTAAGGCATCAAGTTGTTCGGAATGCCCTGCGGATCTTCTCCGATCAAGCCGCTCTCATGGGCGCCAACCGGGTTGAAATAACGCAAAGCGGCCGTTTGCCAACTGCTTTGCGCTGCGCCGAGGTCGCGCAATATGGTTTCACTCATCAGCTTGGTGGTGCCGTAAGGGTTGACTGCTGAAAGCGGCGCGTCCTCGCGAAGGGGCAGGACCTCGGGAACGCCATAGACGGTGGCACTTGAGCTGAAGACGAGGCGCTGGCAGTTATGCCGCAGCATCGCGCTACAGGTGTTGATCAATCCACCGAGGTTGTTGCGGTAATAGTCCAGCGGCTTGGAGGTTGATTCACCGACTGCCTTGAAGGCCGCAAAGTGGACCACTGCATGGGGCCGGTAGCGATCGAAGAGCCGGTTCATCGCGAACTCGTCACAGACATCCGCGCGCTCGAACACCGGTACGCTGCCACTCAGACGGGCCAGTCGGTTCAGGACCTCGGGACTGCTGTTGGAAAAATCATCGATACCGACGACCGAATATCCAGCTTCCTGCAATGCCAGCCAGGTATGGGAGGCGATGTAGCCGGTCGCGCCGGTGAGTAGAACTGTCTCGGTCATGGTTTGCGTTCAGTAGAGAAGGCCTTGCGCGTAGCAGCCGTAGCTGCTGGCGCTGTAGCCGTATTGTGGCGTGCTGTTGCTGCGTGAATTGTGCTTGCCCTGGCACCCGAAGCTCAGACCGCGCGAATAGGACCAGCGAGCGCCCAGATTGACGCTGGTTATATTGTCAAAATTTGAAGTATTAATGTTTGGATAAGTGTAATCGCCGCGGCTCAGGCTTGTGCCGGCACTCAGCATGATCTTGCCGGTCAACTGGTAGTTGGCAAGCAGTTGCATGGATGACACGATGCGATTTTGATTCACACCTGCCACCAGAACTTCCTGCCCTGTGTCACGCGACAGTTGCGTCGAAAAACTCAACTTGGCGCTCGGTTGCCAGGCCCAGCTGAGTGCACCGGTGAGTCCCGAAAAGTTGCGTTCGTAAGAGAGACTGTGGCTTGATTTTCCGCGACTAAGCCTTGCGCCAAATTTGCTGGCGCCGCTGGCCGTCAGCTCTGTCGTCAGGTCGATGTCGTTGCGCTGGTATTTGTCTTCAGCGCTGCCGACCAAAATGCCGGCAAAGAGCAAGGGGTATTTCGGAAAGACTCCTGAAGTGTGACGCGCTGCCAAGCCCAAAGCCAGAGCATCGCTGGGTTTGTAGCTCAGTCCAATTGATGCTGCATCTTGCTTGGATTCGAGCTGAGCGTATTCAGCCGCCGAGAAGCTGCGTTCGCGTCGCGTCAGATTGGCCTCGAGCGAATAGCGGGTCACCAAGCCAAGGCGAAAAAGTCCATGGTATTGCCGATTTCGCTCGATATTTCGCTTGAAGATCGGAGTCAAGCTGCTGCCAATGTTGTAGTCGGCCAATGCATTGCTGGTATTCACGTCGACAACTCCGGACAGGCGTTCCAGCGTCGCCCATTCCAGGCCTGCCTTGAGCGAATAGCCCTGATTGTTCAAGGCTGTGTTGCTGCGATAGCGGTTGTCTTGCAATGAGGCGTCGACGAAAAGTCTTTGGCGCCCGACAGTCTGATCCAGTCCCGCTAACAGGCTGGTGGTTGCCAGCATGTCGTTGTTAGGCGCAGTAGCCTGGCGAAAAACGTTGGTGATCTGGTTGTATGCCAGCAAGCCGCCAAAATAATATGGATTTGACTGCGCCAATGCGGGCATTGCCGTTATGAGGGCAAAGCAGGTTGCGAACGATGTTTTCCGAAATGCGTCGATCATGTCAATTTCCGTGGTTGCAAGGGTTCCTGGCGTGCTGGCATGCAGGCGCCGATTGGCAGCGGCCAAGCCTCAAAAGGCGTGGCGATCGAAAATCACCAGACCTGCCGTGCGGACAATGATTTGCAGGTCGAGGGCCAACGACCAGTTGCGCAAATATTCGAGGTCATATTCGACTCGCGCTTTCATCTTTTCGATGGTGTCGGTCTCTCCGCGCAGGCCGTTCACCTGGGCCCAACCAGTGATACCGGGCTTCACCTTGTGCCTGACCATATAGGCCTTGATCAGTTGGCGGTACTCCTCGTTATGGGCGACCGCGTGCGGGCGTGGTCCGACGATGCTCATCCGCCCTTGCAACACATTGATGAACTGAGGCAGTTCATCCAGTGAACTGCGGCGGATGAAGGCACCGAACCGGGTCACCCGCGGATCATGCTTGGTCGCTTGTTTGATGTCCTTGCCATCTTCCTCGGCACGCATCGAGCGAAACTTGTAGACGATGATTTCTTCGCCGTCGAGGCCGTTGCGGCGTTGTCTGAAGATGATGGCTCCCGGGCTGCTGATTTTTACGCCAATGGCCACGGCCAGCATCACGGGAGCGATCAGCAACAGGATCACGCTGGAGAGGACGATGTCGCTGACCCGCTTGGCCAGACCATTGGTGCCGGTGAAGGGCGTTTCGCAGATTCCCACCACGGGCACACCATTGATATCCTGCAAGCGCCCTTGGATGATGCTGATTCCGAAAACATCGGGTACAAAGTACAGCGATGCCGTCGTTCCCTGGATTTGCTCGAGCAGTTCAACGATGCGAGGTTGTGAGCCGAGTGGCAAGGTGATGTAGATCTCCCGCACATTGTTGCCGCGCACGAAGTCACTCAAACGGTTCAAGGTACCCAGCAGTTTCCGATTCGCCCCTGGGTCCTGCCGATCATCCAGGCGGTCGTCGAAATACCCCAGGCAATCTATCCCTTTGCCATCATCTCCACGCAGCGCGCTCTCGACTTTGAAGCCCAGGGCACCGGCCCCGACGATGACGGCGGCTATCCTGGCCTTTGCCGCATAGGAATTGCGGATACGCCGACCGGTTTCAATCGTCAATGACTGGCATAGTGGCGTGAAAGCGGCCCACCACAGTAGTACCGGGGTCTCGAAATAGCGCAGGCTGTTGGTCGCATAGGCGCCTAGCGCCAGAATCAGCAGCAGCATCAACCAGGATCCAACCATGTCCAAACCAGCGCTGATCGGGTGCTCGCCAAAACGACTCCGCCCCGGAAATGTCAATGCGAAGATAAGCACACATAAGGTCAATGTCGAACGCAGCACCGGTTCGCCAAAATATGAGTTCACCATCAGGAAACACAGCACGTTGATGCTCGGCTCCAGGAAGGCGGCGATCAATGATTCGATCGATTGCGGCGCGCTGTAGAAGGTTCGTTTGTAGTTTTTATCCTGGAACATTGAGGCCTTGCTTCCTGCTTCACAGGGTGTGATTGAATCGCCCGGCCTGCCTTGGGGGCTGACATTACGCAGTTTCCTAGTGGCTGGAAATTCCTGGAATAAGTTTCGGTCAGTTCGCTTTGGATTTCCTTGATTTCAGCGCTCATGGCCGTTGTAAACAACACCAAAGTCACTGACTTGAGCACCCCGAATCAGGGTTGACCGAGAATCAGCCGCGTGGCAGGGAGGCCATTGCCTACAATCACGCCATGCTTGACGATTGCTTGGCCTTAATTACTCCCGCCGCGCAGGATCGGATGATCCTGTTGCTGAACCACATCGTTGGCCGCGAGCCTCAGGCAATGGCGCGTTTGGCGCGCTACGCCGGGTGCAGCCTTGTCCTGCATCTGCAATCTTGGCCGGCGCAACTCCCGGCAGTGCCCGACTTGTTGCTGGCGGTTACGCCCGCGGGCTTGTTTGAACTTGCTGAACCCGGCGGTGACAGGTCGGAATTATTGAGAATCGAGCTTGATGCGTCCAACCCGGCCCTGCAGTTGCTGTCCTTGTTGCTTGGAGATCGACCGCATGTCACGGTCCAGGGGGATGCGGGCTTCGCGGGCGAGATCCACTGGCTCATGGATAACCTGAGTTGGGACGCGACCGACGATCTGTCCAACCTGATCGGCGCAGCGCCTGCGCATCAGTTGGCGCGTTGGGGCAAGGCTGTGGCTGAAGGTTTGGCCGGACTTGCAGGAACTGCCGCAGCGATAAGGTCGCGTACAGCCAGCGGGCGCGAGGCCGCATGAGGTACTTGTCGCGCCTGTTTGTCATTGTTCTGACCATTTTTAGATTCGGACTCGACGAATTGTTGCTTTCCGGCTTGCGCCGGCGCCGCTTCCGCCTGATCCGGCGCGCTGTGTTGCTGGGCCGCAGTTGGGACCAAGAGCGTGGCGTTCGCCTACGCCTGGCGCTCGAACATCTGGGACCGATCTTTGTCAAATTCGGGCAAGTACTGTCAACGCGGCGTGATCTTGTGCCGCTCGATATTGTTGAAGAGCTCGCGAAGTTGCAAGACCAGGTTCCGCCGTTTCCAGCCGATCAATCGCGCGCGCTGATTGAAAAGGCCTTTGGCAAGTCAGTTGAAGAGCTATTTGCTAGTTTTGAAGCCGAACCAGTAGCCAGCGCTTCGATCGCCCAGGTGCATTTCGCGGTTTTGAAAGATGGCCGTGAGGTGGCTGTCAAGGTGCTGCGTCCCGGCATGCTCGAGACGATCGACGACGATTTGGCCTTGCTCCACACATTGGCTGCATGGGTCGAGCGCTTTTCTGCCGATGGCCGCAGGCTCAAGCCGCGCGAGGTGGTGGCCGAGTTCAATACCTATCTGCACGACGAACTGGATTTGGTTCGCGAGGCCGCCAATGCGGCTCAACTCCGGCGCAATATGGACGGCCTGAATCTGGTCATGGTGCCGGAGATGATGTGGGACATGTGCAGTTCCGAAGTGATCGTGATGGAGCGCATGATCGGCGTGCCAATCTCGCAATTGCAGCGGTTGCAGGAAGCCGGCATTGACATTCCCAAGTTGGCACGCGATGGCGTGACGATCTTTTTTACCCAGGTGTTTCGCGATGGTTTTTTTCATGCGGACATGCATCCCGGGAACATCCAGGTCAGCCTGGCTCCGGCGACCTTCGGCCGCTACATTGCCCTCGACTTCGGGATCATCGGCACGCTCACTTCAGTCGACAAGGAATACCTGGCGCAAAACTTCATCGCCTTTTTCCAGCGTGATTTCAAACGCGTAGCCGAGTTGCATATTGCTTCCGGCTGGGTTCCTGCGAATACACGCGTGGATGAACTCGAAAGTGCGGTTCGCACTGTCTGCGAGCCGCATTTTGATCGACCATTGAAAGATATATCGTTGGGTCAGGTGCTGGTCCGTCTGTTTCAGCTGTCGCGCCGGTTCAACGTCGAAATCCAGCCCCAGTTGGTGCTACTGCAAAAAACCTTGCTGAATGTCGAAGGCTTGGGTCGGCAACTCGACCCCGAGCTCGATCTGTGGGCCACGGCCAAGCCTTTTCTTGAGCGTTGGTTGAATGAGCAGGTCGGCTGGCGTGCGCTGGTCAATCAGGTCAAGAAAGAGGCCCCACGCTACGCCCAGCTTTTTCCTGAACTGCCGCGCCTGCTTCATGAAGCGTTGAAGCGCCAAGCCGTCCCGCAGGATGCGCTGGCATTGAATACCTTGATCCGCGAGCAGAGGCGAACGAACCGGCTGTTGCAGGCAATTCTGTACGGAGCGGTCGGATTCACCATGGGGCTGTTGGTGGCGAATTTGCTGATCCACCTGCATTGGGATTGAGCGGTGGGTTGCGCTGTTCAATCTATAATTGGCGGTTTTATCAACGGTCCAGAACATGCCTATCTACGCCTACCGCTGCGCCGCCTGCGGTCACGCCAAAGATGTGCTGCAAAAGCTTTCCGACGCGCAGCTGACGATCTGCCCGGCCTGCGGTGCAGAGACATTCACCAAACAAGTCACATCGGCAGGATTTCAGCTCAAGGGCTCTGGTTGGTATGCCACTGATTTCAAGGGTGGTCCTGCCACGCCAGCAGCGCCGAGCGACGCCTCTGCTTTAGCCGACGCAGGCATCGCGGCTGCAAGCCCGGCGGCTGCCAGCACGACTGCCCCGGTAGAGACTACTACGCCGAAACCCGCCAGCAGTTCGCCGGTCAGTGCAGCGTGAAAAAATACCTGATCACCGGCCTGCTGGTCTGGCTGCCGCTGACCATCACGGTCTGGGTTCTGCTCTGGGTGATGGGTATCATCGATAGCGTCTTTACTTCGCTTTTGAGTGCCTCGGAGGCGGTG